>NZ_JBFULQ010000936.1:0-1391 GCF_054049815.1 Mesorhizobium sp. P5_C1
CGGTTGGTGATGATCTTGTGCGGTGTCGCCACCTGGTCGAGATCGCTCTGCCGGCCGGTAAGGATGACCCAGGTCATTGTCTGTCGCGCTTTCCCAGAGTGATGGCGGCACGCAGTCCGTCGCGGCCGAACTGCGCCATGTTCATGAAGATGCCGTACGGCACGGGAATGTTGGCGGCATCAAGGATGGTCTCCTGTCTTTCGTCCTCGACCCATGGATCGTGGATCAGGATATGGTCGCCGTCATCGCCGATCGCCAGCACCCAGTGCGGCACCTTCTTGCCGAACATAAGGAAACCGCTGATCAGCACCAGCACCAGTTTTCCCTCCGCGATCGCGGCGCGAATGTCGTCGATGGTGAATGGACGGTAATTCACCGGGATGCCGTAAAGTTCCGCGCGGCGGCGAAAGTCGACCTGGGCCAGTTCCATCACCCGGCGCTTGTCCTCGCTGCGCACCGACTGCAGGAACAGCGCGCCGTAGAACGAAACATAGATCTCCGCCGCGAGCCCGCTTTCGTAGCCCGAGACAGCGAGGCCGAACGGTTCGCAGCCACCGGGTCCCGACATCATGAAGACAGTCGTCGCCTCGCGCCACAGTCGGATTTCCATGACCGGATCCGGCACGAAGCCGCGATCGAAATTGGCCATCGCCATCATCAGGCAGCATGGGCCGCAAGTGAATTCGCAGGTCTGCTGGTAGAACGGCACCTTGGTGGCGATCGGAATGTCACCGCGCAAGGTCTTTTCATAGCGAAGCGCTGTCTCGCCGTCCTCGTAGTAGCCGGATTCGCGGCCGATCTTGCGATAGCCGGCCTGCTCATAGATGCGGATGGCCCGGCTGTTGTCTTCGCGCACCTCGAGACGCAGCATCATACGGCCGTGCTCGAAGGCGGCCTCTTCCGCTGATCCGAGCAGCATGCGGCCAACACCCAGTCCCCCGAAGAAGGGACCGGTGGCGATCGAGTAGAGACGTGCCACGCCGCTGCCCTTGCGAAACAGCACGATCGCATAGCCGGCCACGCGGCCATCGATTTCAGCGACCAGCGTCTCGGCGGTTTCGCGCTCGATGAACAGGCGGAAGGAGCGGCGGGAAATAYGGTCGCTTTGGAAAACAGCTTTCTCGATGGCGGCGAGATCATCGACGTCAGACGCGCGGGCCGTGCGGATCTCGGCAGGCATGCGGGTTGAGAAAACCTCGATTGGTGGTGGGAAATGCCCTACTGGAAAACGTTCAAGGCATCAGCCGAAATACTGATGACCACAAAGCGCTATCGCACCTCGAATAGGGCCGAATTGTGACAGATTCGGCGGCAACCTGGCGATGCAAAACGCTTTGAACAGGATCACTATTTATGGACTGGCGTCGCCATCAAGGCGGCGCCTTTTCAAC
>NZ_JBFULQ010000937.1:0-1390 GCF_054049815.1 Mesorhizobium sp. P5_C1
GCGCAACACCGGATCGTCGAAGGCAACGGCAAGTGCTGATCCGTCCCCCCGCACGCTGGCACGTTCCTCCAGGTGCAGATATTCGGTACCTGTAAACGCGGCAAGGCATCGCTCGGGATGTTGCTCCAGAAGTTCCGCCCAGCGTTCGATGCGCTGGTTGCGTGTCATTTCCGAATATGCGGCCGAAGTTTCAATCTTGGCGACCGCATGCAGTTGATCGAGTGTCTGATGTTTCATGGCAGTCTCCTGTCGAGAGGGAGAAGCGCCCACGCCTTCAAGGGAATTATCGCGCGATGATGCTTCGACAAGAGCCGGAAACCGCTGGGAAGGAATCAATCTTTGGTACCGCCAGGCCGGGCCGGTCGAGACCATGAGAGTCTACTCAGTGTTCCACCTTCCGGGTTGGCCATGAGCCAATTGCCGATTTCGCACCGACCGGCACCGGCGGCTGGCGGAGCCCGTGGCAATCGATCAATCGCGAGCGTCAAAAAGGACGGCCAGTCCCAGTTCCCTTGCCAGGTCGACGATCTCCTCCGTCAACTCGTCATCTGTATCCTGCAGATAAGGGGCGTCCCTGCGAGTTGCCTCGATTGCCGCTTTGACCGAGATGATATCGCCGTAC
Organism: Mesorhizobium sp. P5_C1; assembly: GCF_054049815.1. Lineage (NCBI taxonomy): Bacteria > Pseudomonadati > Pseudomonadota > Alphaproteobacteria > Hyphomicrobiales > Phyllobacteriaceae > Mesorhizobium > Mesorhizobium sp. P5_C1. The sequence continues at coordinate 623 of NZ_JBFULQ010000937.1, forward strand.
CGCGAACTTGCCAGCTCTACCGCCAGAAAGTCCCTGGCAGTGCCGGCAGGTCCTGTTGTCCGTCTGGCGATGCTCATGCGGCTCCTTCCCCATGATCACCTCCGGCTCATTTTGATCTCGTGCAAGATGCAGATCAATCGATAGTACGATTCCGTACCAATTGCCGGTTGACGACAGTTGCGGCGTCGCTGGAGTGGCCGGGTGATGCCGGGCCAACCCTTCTTGTGATTGAGCGGACGAGTTTGTCCGCCCCGCCAATCAGATATCTTTCGCCAAGCGAAGTGCGTCGTAGATCGCAGCGTGGGTGTTGCGAGCTGAAACGGCGTCGCCGATGCGGAAGAGTTGGAACTGGCCCTGCGCATTGCGTACCACCGACTGCGGTTGTCCGGTGATGAGTTCATCGTGCGAAATCTCGCCGTGGTTGGTCGATTTCGGTTTCAGTTCGAAATAGATGTCGTCGAGCGGAATGGTGCCGTGATTGACGACAACCTGATCCACGATGCGCTGTTTGGACACGCCGCCATAGTCACTGCCGACATGGGCAATGAGCTGGTTGCCGCTCTTTTCAACAGACTCCAGCCGATAGGTGACCGTGAAGATCACATCGAGTTTTTGCAGAGACCTCATGTACGGCACGAGGTTCATTGCCATGACCTCGGGTGAAAAGGACCGGTCCGGCGTCATGATTTCAACCTTCGCTCCGGCGCCCGCGAGAAATTCCGCGGCCTGGAGTGCCGCGTGGTCACCCGCGTCGTCGTAGATGAGGAC
>NZ_JBFULQ010000938.1:0-1390 GCF_054049815.1 Mesorhizobium sp. P5_C1
GCCTTGGCCAATCGCAATAGGATAGATGCAACGCACCCGCAATCCGCGGAAATCCGCGGGCGTCTGTCTACACTATCGGATCGGGAGCGGCAGGTGCTGGATGGACTTGTGTCGGGTCTGCCGAACAAGACAATCGCCTATGATCTGGGGATCAGCCCGCGCACTGTCGAAATCCATCGCGCCAATGTCATGAGCAAGATGGCCGCGAGCAGCCTGTCGCATCTGGTTCGCATGGCACTCATCGTGGATCCCAAGCACTAGGGCGACCGAGAGATAGAGTTGCCGATATCTGCCGGTGTCTTGTCCGGCACCCAGTCGCGCCAATGGGTCGGGTGGATGTCGAGATAGGCGCCGGTCGCGGCGTTCCTCCATCCTTTCCGCGTCTTCATGCAGGGAAATACAAGCGCATGCTCGCCATCCTCGTCGAGGACGGCCAGTTCGAGATCGCTGTCGAACGGAGCGCTTAGGATCGGCTTCCACATCCCCCTAGGATGCGCGAGATGGCATGCCTCGCCTTGATTTGAATCAGTTTTCGACACCCGAATGCAGCCTCGAGCTGGCTGCCCTGCGTCTGCCGAACCGCACCTTTTGATCGCGATCAATGTCCATCTTGGCGGTTGGGCTACTTTCCCTGCTCATAAGGAGAAACGCGATGCACGAAATCAAGGTCGATGAAGCGCTGTGGGCGTCCAGCATGCTTCCCGAGGGCATTGTGGAACGATGGGTCGTTGCCAGCGGCACCACGATCAAGGCTGGCGATAGAATAGCCGAGGTTCGAATTGAAGACGCGCTGCATGAGATCGTGTCGCCGGCAAGCGGTCGCGCGACGATCATGGCCCCCGTGAATGCCGTGATCGAACCCGGATCGGTTCTGGCAACATTGGACGATACGATCCGGGCCGACTGACGGCGCATGCCGACCACCGATCGGGCATCGCCGGCAGTGGGTCGGATGCAGGAAATTGATCCGGCGCGATGCTCACGCACTCCCGGGATTGGAAGCGAGCAATTGACATGACCCAAATGTCTCACACATCATTTTCTGGCTTTTCCCACGCCGCGCAGCAGGCTCAGCAGTGGGTCAACGAACTCGCCAGGGACCTCTGCTGGAGCGAGCCGAGCGCGTACCGGCTGCTGAAATCCGTTCTGCATACGCTGCGAGACTGGTTGTCGCCTGCGGAAACTGCCGACCTTGCGGCGCAGCTCCCTGTCTTGGTTCGCGGCATCTATTTCGAGGGTTGGCAACCAACGAAAGCACCTGCCTGCAAGCGAACGAAGCGAGACTTCATCATCGATGTCAGAAGCGGTTTCGGCTACGATGACGAAGTCGATTTCGACACTGCGATCGGTGCAGTTTTCAAGCTCCTCGATCGCCATATATCGCATGGAG
>NZ_JBFULQ010000939.1:0-1390 GCF_054049815.1 Mesorhizobium sp. P5_C1
CAACGATGCCGGGCGGCAGATGCAACAGGTGGCGCGGATCCCCGTGTGATCGGGAACCGGCCCCACAGGAAAAACTGCCRTACCCTGGTGCCTTCTCGGTCAGACTGCGCAAATAGCCACCCAAACTCTTTGCGGTCAGCGAACCAACGATCGAAAAAGCCGCACTCGCATTGAGTTGGGCGCATAGCGATAAGCTGCAGGATTGGCGATCGTCATCCCGTCATCCTCGCCGTGGCGCCGTTCGCCTTGAGCGCCGCCATCAGCATCGGCCCGACCGAAAACTGTCCTGCCGTCGCTTTTTCGGTCAGTACCCGCAAATAGCCGCCGGCCGAGTTGATGTGCTGCGCCCTTTGCAGAATGCAGGCAATCACGATCGCCGCGATCTCTTGGCCCATCACATGGCACGCCTCCTCATACGCAGACGGCGAAACGCCCAGATATCCCCGCACCTGGGCGGCCGTTATCATGAGATCGCGCCAATTGCCGATCCCGTCGACGGCATAATCCGCAATTTCGGGGCAAGCCTTCAGCACCATCCCTAGTGGGTATGTTTTCGGCGCCTCTGCGGTCCTCGTCCTGGGCTCGGCCGACGCCCCGCTTTTCTCTAAAGCAGGTTCAAATTCAAAAATAGAGTCGGTATTTGAATCAGATTGCTGCCGCTCGTTTTGAGAGTCATTGCCGTTCGGATTCGTGTATTTCATATGACTTTCCAGCAGCTTATCCACCTCGTCATGTAATCCGGCCATATTCGCCACGATCGGTTCGAGCTCGGCAATGCAGGCTCGGCGCGGAATTGCCTCCACAACGCCGCGGAAGCGCTTCCACAGGCCTCCCCAGTCGCCTGGAACATCTTCGTCAACAGCCGCCTCGATCAGCTTCTGGATGTCTCGGCGGTGCAAGGTGATCCGCTCGCGCATCAGCCTGAGCGCCCTGTTGTCGGCGCGAACACGCTCGGCCGCCGCCTCGAACTCGTGAGCGCGGGCCAGCAGCGGCGCCAGGGAGAAGCCAAATGCTTCCTCGATCTCCCCTCCTCTGCCCTTGCGCGCGTAGCGCTTGCCGTTCGGACTATCCCGACGGATGATCAGCCCGCAGTCAACAAGAGCCGCCAGGTGTCGTCTGACTGTGGGCTCGGCCATTCCGTGCGCCCTGAGCGACAGCTGTGCGTTCGAGGGAAAGACGATGAGGTCGTTTTCCTCACTCAACTCACTGTCAGGATAGAAAGATAGCAGCGCATTCAGCACGGCCAAAGCCCGATCGCCGATGCCGGCGATGCTCTTGCCTTCRCAAAGGTTGCGGTAGATGTGCCATTTGTCGACGACCGTGCCCTTGGGGATTTCACGTGAATCGTTTTGCGCTGCCAGCATGGCAAGCGACATCGGCCGCCGCCCAA
>NZ_JBFULQ010000940.1:0-1389 GCF_054049815.1 Mesorhizobium sp. P5_C1
CCCATGCTGTGCGGTGCGGTGCCACTSGGGCTGATTTTTGGCCTGTTRTTCTAYGGSATCACKCGCTATGGCATGRCAGCCTTCCGCSAACAGAGRCGYAAGCGACTRGCCGAAAAGGGGAGCCTGCTCCAGGGGCAGGAAGACATCGTGTTATCACGCCCTCTGCCCCCTCGACATCGCCGTTCTGGAGGATGAATTGCGGGCAGGGCAGCTGTAGAAATGCCTCCGCTCGTCGGCAATATCGCCGCTATAGCGACGCTTCCCTACAATTGGCGGCCCGATATCTGGAGGCTCCGTCATGGGTCCTCGCCGCACTATATTGATGAACGCCCCACCCTGTCTCTTTGGCGCGATGTCCGGCCGATAGACGCTCATGAAGCTCTCTGTACAGACAGGCCTATTGGCACTGCCTGCGTGGGCCGCCGGAATAGGGCTGGTAGGTGTTATCTTCGTGCCGATAGGAGCGGTAACGGCTGAAGCAATAGTCAATGTGGTCGTCCGAAAGTTGGGGGCGGACCTCGTCCGTTAACGCGTAGCCATCCGTCGAAGCGTAGTTTGCCTCAACGTAGCTGACGGCAACGGGCGGCTGCGCGGTGGCGACGTCGGAATAGGGCGAGATGCATTGGCGCTGCCGCCCTGTGTAGGACCTATAGCTGTTGTCCTCTGGCTGGTAAGACCGGTAGCGGCTCGCGCACCATTCGACATGGGCGGCTGGCATTTCGGCCCTGGCCTCCACCTGGCCTGTCGAAGGCTGAACGGCGGAAGTCACGATCGGGTCGGGTGCCGCTTTCGCCCTGGCGGAGGCGTCGGGTACCTCAGCCTGCTCAGCCGGAATGCGCTCGAAGGACTGTGCCTCCGTCTTCACAGGCTGCGCGTCCCTAGTCCACAGATCCGCGACACTGATGCTGGGTCTTGCCTGCCGCACGGGCTTGGCTGCGAGAAGCCATGTTGCAAAGGCAAGGCCACTGGTGAAGACCGCAAGTGTCAGCAAGAATCCTCCGGCTATTCCCAACAAAGCCTTCACGCTGTGCTCCTTAAACCTTCCATTTAAAGAGAATGCGGGGCGCTGGATCTGGTTCCAAGAAGTGCGCTGGGCGGAGTGTGCCGGTAAAAAGGAGTGCTTGTTGATGCGCCGGCGTCGACATCCAACTGCCGCCTTAGCCGCCGCTTTTCTCGGCGATGGACTCGACGCCAGCGGATTCGAGGGCTCGGCCGATCGCAACCTGCCTTTCACCAAGCCATCCGTCACAGCGCCCTGGAGCCTAGCTCTCTGAGAAGCCACTCCTCAGGGCCCCGGAGGCATCTGTATGCATGCAACTCGCCTCAACGTCCGCTCAGAGGTCGTCTGCCGAATGGCAGCTATCCGCCGAGCTCGCCCCGATAGCGGAC
>NZ_JBFULQ010000941.1:0-1389 GCF_054049815.1 Mesorhizobium sp. P5_C1
CGCATACTCTCATCTATCGCGGGAATCCGCCGCCGCCAGTGTCCGGCTCCTGCAACGCATTCCGTACGAAACACAAATCAGAAAACGTGGCAATGATTCGCGACAGCCCCGCATAAAGCTAAGCTGCCGAAACTCAACATAGCCTTAACGTAGGCAATCCTAGCCCCCGAGGGAACAGGCAATTGTGGCTGAAATGCCGCAAGACACGCCAAAAGCGCGTGATGCCGCCATCCAACTGCCAACTAGCCCTTATGCCACAACGCCTTCTACCGGCTCGCGCGACGAAATGACCTTGTCGATGAGGCCGAAATCCCTGGCTTCGTCGGCGGTCATGAAATGGTCGCGGTCGAGCGTCTTTTCGATCTCTTCGTAGCTCTTGCCGGTGTGCTTGACGTAGACCTCGTTGAGGCGACGCTTCAGCTTGATGATGTCCTGGGCATGGCGCTCGATGTCGGACGCCTGGCCCTGGAAGCCGCCGGAAGGCTGGTGAACCATGATGCGGGCGTTCGGCGTGGCAAAGCGCATGTCCTTGTGGCCGGCGGTCAAAAGCAGCGACCCCATCGAGGCCGCCTGGCCGATGCAGAGCGTCGACACTGCCGGCTTGATGAACTGCATGGTATCGTAGATCGCCATGCCCGAGGTGACGACGCCGCCCGGCGAGTTGATGTAGAGGTTGATTTCCTTCTTCGGATTCTCGGCTTCCAGGAACAAAAGCTGCGCGCAGACCAGCGTCGCCATGCCGTCCTCGACCGGACCGGTGATGAAAATGATGCGCTCCTTGAGGAGGCGCGAGAAAATGTCGTAGGCCCGCTCGCCGCGATTGGTCTGTTCGACCACCATCGGAACGAGGTTCATGTAGGTTTCGACGGGGTTCTTCATCAGTTATCTCTTATCTCGCGGTGGGATTCCGGCGCCGGGAAGGCTGGCAGATCGGGCAGAATCGGTTCTGGATCGTCATTCCGTAAATAGGATGCCGGCTCATCCTTGTGCAAGGCCGACCCGTCCTAGCCATCTGGGTAAGTCGAATCAAGGTTATTCACGGGGATCATCGACCCGTGTCGTCATCGTTTGGCGATGTCATCACCACCCGTAGCAATTTCTTAACCGAATTGCTTAACGAAATACCGCAAATCCCCCTTTTACCCGACGCCGCTTCCCCTACAATCCAACGTTGAACCGTCTTCGTACCGTTCAACAGGGGGAGTGTCATGTTCAGGAAAACCGCATGCTTCGCCATTGCCGGGCTGACCGTGCTCGGCACGATTTCGCAAACCGCGGCCGGCGGTCGCGCCGTCGAATGCTATGAACCGGTCCGCACGCCTGATGTCTACGACACTGTCTACGAAGACGTGCTGGTCAGCCCGRCCGGCCAGCAGGTCGACTATACCC
>NZ_JBFULQ010000942.1:0-1381 GCF_054049815.1 Mesorhizobium sp. P5_C1
CTACAGATCCGTCCTTTGCGACTTCGATCGTGGCGTTCATGACGCCCTGCACGACAATCGCTCGCACTGATGTGATCCGCGCGTTCGGAGGGTTCTACGACCGGAACGGTTGCCGGTACGGGGAGGATGCCCATCTGTGGTTCAAATTGGTCCTCAACGAACAGGTGATGGTCGACCTTGAGCCGCGTGTATGCATACACCGTGAAGCATCCAGCCTAAGCAGCAATCTGCCAGCTGTGAGGCCGGTCGAGCCTTTTCTTGAGGACCCCTCAGAGATCGAAGACAGCTGCCCGACAGGTCTTCGACCGCTTCTGGAGCAGATGCTGGCAATTCGCGCCTTCAAGACCGCATGCGTACTTGGCTATTGGGGGGATTGGCGCAAGGCAGCCGCTCTCAGGCGTCGCTTCGCGAGGCATTCTTGGAGACCAATGCTGCCCTACCAATTCGGGTCGATGGTTTGCTCCACCCCGATCGGTCCCGCGTTGGGCGCCGCCTGGCGGCGCCTGCAAGACGGGCGGCAGCCGAGGGCACCAGCTTAGGCGCTTTCCGGGCGATCCAAAAGGAAAGGTTCATGCTTCCTGGGGCCAATTCGCGTGATGACTGGTGCTCCAGCAGCCTCGCTGAACTCGTCGGGATCACGGAGGGTTGTATCGAGGAATTCCGCGATGCCCGCTAGGCCGAGACCGAGCAATATACCCGCCGCCAAGGCGGCGAAGAGATAGACAATCGGGGATCTCGTCGAAAATTCGGGATCGCGCGGAGGATCAACAATGCGGATGAGCTCCGGTGCCCGCAAAATACCCACGGCGTCMCCCAGCCGAACCGACTCGAGACGTTTCTGTGTTGCTTCAAGCTTGTCCTGGGCTACCGCGATGTCGCGTTCCCTGTCGGCGATCTGCGCCTTCAAGCGGTCGTATTCGGAAATGTCACGCTGCTCGGCCTCCATCGCGGCAACTACCTGTTCATGCTCGGACAGGGCGGCCGTCCGCCTGGCAAGTGCGTCTCGCAGTGGGGCGACCTCTTCCGCCCGCATCGATTGCTCCTGCTGTTCGCCCCCGCTTCCCTGCGGGCTGGCCGGTCGGTCGATTTCCTGTTCGAGTTGTTCGATGGTTGCGTCTGCAAGCGCCGCAGGCCTGGCAAGCTCGACAGCCTTGTCGGCTTGGCGCAACTCCTCCGCCTTTGCCTGACGCAGATGGTTGAGCTCTTCTAGCCTCGCCTGGGCCGCAGCAGGGCTGCCGATGGATAACTCCGCCTGCCGCCTTTCCAGGTCGACCTTCAACGCACGCGCCGCCGCCAAGTCGCGCGTGTGCTTTTCGACCAGGATTTGAATGGCGTCGGGTTCATTCTGCTCAGGAACGAGAGCCTCCAGAAACCTTGTTAT
>NZ_JBFULQ010000943.1:0-1378 GCF_054049815.1 Mesorhizobium sp. P5_C1
GTGTTGCCGCTGATAAGGCTGTTGGTTAGCGTCAGGTTCATGGCAAGGGTATTGCCGGTGCCGTCGACAAGAATGCCGCTGGCGCTGTTGGTGATTTCCACCCTCGAAAGGATGGCGTTGATTCCAACGGCCCCGGTCGTTTTGATGAGAACACCTTCGGCGCCTGACTCGGCTATCCGCGTGTTGCTTATGTAGAGTTCGCTGTTGGCGTTGGCTGCGAATTCGACGCCGTTGCCGCCCATCCGCTCTATGTTGCAGTCCTCGATATGCAGTTGACCCTGGCCAATCATCCGCACGCCGTCGAGCCCGTTGCCTATGCCGTCTATATCGAGCCCGCGAAGATGCACCGCCGAGCCGAGGGGTGTGTTGACAATGATGCCGTTCACGAGGGACGCGAGCACGCCAGCTTCGGTGTTTCTGCAGTCGATGGTGATGGATTTGGTGATGGTGACCGCGCCAAAGCCGCCCGGATCGATACAGTTGATTTCGCCGGCCGTCGCCGTCTTCGAGATGGCACCGGCAAACGTCTTGCAGGGTGCCGTTCGGCTGCATGGATTGGCGTCGTCACCAACGCCGGAAACCCACGTCCGTGTCGCTTGCGCGGAAGCTGGCGCAATCAGGAAGGCTGACGCCAGAGCCAACACAGCGAGTGAAAGGAAAAACCGTACAATTTTCAATTGCCCCTCCTAGATTTTGGCCAACGCCTCGTCGGCCATGGAAACCCGTGTCGAAATGCTTGGGGCATAAATAAATGACGGGAGCGTGCAGGACACACTCCATTTTCCAAATACCAACCGTCGATACTCATTGAATACCCAAGCGGTCGGGAGATTACCTTTTTCTAATTTGATTCTCCAGTGACGCGATGCGTCATCGTAAATCAATATGCATTCGGATCGTGGATGATTTTTACAAATAGAAAATATCCCCAATGCCGACAGCGGCACGGGCGGCGGGTCGATTTGTCGGTGAGGCCGAAGGCGACGGCTTTGAAGCGGATTTCAAAATTACGACCTACGGCGATAAGAGCACACTGAGGCAATCCGCCGTCGTGAGCGGCCCCGGCTCCGCCCCATTCCGCGGTGTTGTCGGTGGCGCGGGTGGGGATGGCTTGTGCCCCCTATCAGTAGCGCAAGCCGACACCCGTCGTTCGCAATCCGGAATCTAGTGTCCTTCCGACCTCGAGCGCCAACGTTCCAAATGCCGAGGCTACCGCGCCGGAAGTTCGCCGCCCGCCACCACGAGCCGCCGGAAGCCGGCAGCCACCGCCTTTGCGAATGTTCTTGAAGAAGGGTATCGATATTTCGTACCAATACGCMGTTCGTGGGGAAAGCGCCCAGTTAGCATGAACAACCAAATCCTCTGTGGTGGGTTTACC
>NZ_JBFULQ010000944.1:0-1375 GCF_054049815.1 Mesorhizobium sp. P5_C1
TCCTCTCCCTCTCCCTCTGGCTCCGGCCCGGGTTCCAGTATGCCCGCTGCGGGGATTTCTGTCTGCACGTCCGGTAGGGCGGCATCGTCTGCATATTCCATCAAGACGAGACACGTCGCGTGGTACGCATCGTCTTCTCGCCCGAGCTTGGCGAGTAGGTCGAACAACCAAGCCGCAGTCCTAGGCTCCTTTTGAAGAATGTCGGAGCGAAGACCGAAAACGAATCCGAGGGCTGCGAGCGGGTGCCGCAGCCGCAGGTTCTTGGCGTCGCCATATGACTCCTCGATCCTGTTCGGGGCGTTTTTGCCGTACGAAGAGTCCATGCGCTTGGTCGAAACAAGCAACTCGGGACCGGTTGCCCAGTCTGTAATAATTACGTCGACTTGCTTTAGGTAATTCTTTCCAAGTATGGCTGCCGACGATGAGGTAACACCCGGTATCGACGTCTTTTTTGCTACGCGATCCGCGACTTGCCCTCGCAGACTGCCGGGCAGCCAATCAATCAAGGCTGCGACTGCGGCAGGAAGGATGCGCGGATTTGTTGGCCTAGGCCACACTTGATCTAGTTCAAACCCCGCCCTTCGGAGTTCATAACTGAGCCATACGTCGAGGGCTAGCGCCGGAACTCCGGATTGGGTTCCAGCCTTTAGGTGAAGCGGAACGCCTAGCAGTCGCTCAAGTGTCTCGTAATCTGGCTCGAAGCATAGCTTTTCGTCTTGACCAATAATCCAAGGACTGCTGTGCACTCCGCCAGGCGCTGCGTGAGCGACAATATAGTCGAAAAACACCCAGGCTTCAGTTTTAGAAGACAGTCTGACGGCCACTGGTCGCTCTCATGTTGCGGCGGTTGGCAAACTCTGCCCGTAAGTGCCGGATGGCATTGATTGGTTTGCCCGATTGGCCTCTGTGTCCGACAGGAAGGAAGTATCAGCATCCACGTCAGTCGGCATAATGCCGCCAGCGTTGGAGTGACCCGATTGCGTCTTCCAACTCGCCGTCCTTGACGTTCGCGATTGTCGCGGTCGACGGGAAGACAATCCTCCCAGCCTCACGCGGCTCTAGTTTCAACATTCCACCGCCGAGCGCATGACCTTCGAGCTCGCAGCTCAACCTTAAGAAGGGCGATGACCATTGCGCCAGCAGCTTGCTTGCTAGCGCCTGGTTTCTCACTCGAATTGCGTGGACGCTGTTGGTGCAGGATACGCCAGCGACGTTCCTAACGAGGTTCACGTTGCGCCCCGACATGTAGCTCATCACGTAATCGGGAATCTGGACATCAGGCACCGCATACCAAGGTGAGCGGTTGCGGCATTTGTATCCTTGCCTCGCGTCGCGCCCGGCACTGCAGTCGAGATAGTCGATCACAGCCATCGGA
>NZ_JBFULQ010000945.1:0-1362 GCF_054049815.1 Mesorhizobium sp. P5_C1
GCCGAAGGTCGCGCATATCGACCGACTGGCCGCAGATCGGGCAAGGGTAGAAATACTCCCGCTCATCCTCCGGTTTGCCACTTTGGCGCTGGCCGGGAATGGGCGGCCCGAATTCGTTCAGGTTTGTCATCACTATCAAACATTCAATTYGYCTAAAATGTTCCGGGAACYATTTTAGCGCATRCTAATTGAATCGCGGTTTGYGAGAGTTCCGTGCATGCRTTTGAAGTTCGTCSCGCCCWTGATRCCGACSCTKGTCGRRCAGCCGCCCGAAGGCGAGGCCTGGATTCACGAGGTCAAGTTCGATGGCTAYCGCTCSCAGCTCRTCATCSACGAAGACGGACCTAAGATCTACACGCGCAACGGTCATGACTGGACGTCGAAGTATCGCGACCTGGTGAAAGAGGCGGCAACGCTCGGAGCAGAAAGCGCCATCATCGACGGTGAGATCATCGTTCTGAACGACGCTGGCCTTTCCGACTTCGGCGAGCTGGGCAAGGCGATCACAAGGAGGCAGCACGACCTCTATTTCGTCGCCTTCGATCTACTCCACCTCAACGGCCACGATCTACGCGACATGGCCTGTGAGGAACGTCGCGATATCCTGGCCAGCATGATCGAGCCGGGCGCGCGCATCCAGTTCAGCSAGSCYCTKCCGGGCGATGCAGCGTCGATCTTTCACCTGATCGATCAGGCWGGGCTCGAAGGGATGGTTTCGAAACGCAAGGACAGCAAATATCGAAGCGGCAACTCGACGGCATGGCTGAAGACCAAAGCCTATTCGATCGATGAATATGAGTTGCTTGGGGTTGAGCGTGAGCCAGGCAAGCCTGCCTTCGCTCTGCTGGCGCAGCGCGGCACCGGTCGGTATGTCGGATCGGCTTTCATCACCTTGAACCGCGAGATGCGCGAACGGCTCTGGACCCGGGTTCAGGACCACGCGGGCACGGCGCCGACGGGCATGAAACGGCCGGCCACGCAGTGGGTCAAGCCGGGTCTGATCGGCCGAGTGAAGCACTTGCGCGGCGAGGAAGATTTGCGGCATGCCTCGCTGCAGGATTTTCGGGAACATAACAGCGCTCTAAAGCACGGAACATTTTAGCCTGAGCCGCATTCCATCGGTCAGTCAGCCAAAGGAGGCTTTCTTGACCCAACGACGCGTCGACAAAGAACGAATTGAGCGTGCTGATCGCGAATCGAAAGTGGCGATCAAGGCCGAGCGTCTTGCGAGAGATGCCAAGACGGCGCGGCTGCGAGAGCAGCGCCTTTCTGTGGAAGCATCTCCCGAGCAGCCGTCTCCGGTCAAACGTCATTGACCGGCCACCAGGAAGCCAGGTCGGAAGATTATCGAGGTCGACTAGC
>NZ_JBFULQ010000946.1:0-1361 GCF_054049815.1 Mesorhizobium sp. P5_C1
GCGCAGGGTCTTGCCCAGCCAGTCGGCCAGTTCGAGATTGTCTTCGACAAGCAGCAGCCGCATTTCTATCGCTGTCTCACTATCCGCCGCCTTCAGTCTTTCACCGCCTCGAGCCTGATCAGCCGCGGCATCCGACAATGCCGACTGAATGAGCGACAGTATCGATTTCAACGCAAGGTAAATGCGGTCTTGCGGCTGATGACAACGGTTTTTTCGGACAGGATCGGCTTATTTCGGCGCCGAAATCGAACTGAACGGATCGGCTTGCGCGCAAGCGCCACAGTCGATCGAACCGCCCGGTTCAATTTATGTTGACGGACCGTGATGAGATGGTGAACGCCGGCTCGGCGGACGAGCATACAGTCGGCCGAGCGCGTCTATTAACTATTTGATATTGATAAAGAAAATTCTTGCCGCTTCAGCTACTGGCTTCGTTTCAAGGTCTGGATTCGGAGTGCGGAGGAACATCTTCGTGATTGGAAGTCGGCGAACGGAAAACCCATTTCGGTGTGGTCCGAGCGACGCGAAATTCCTCCCAAGGGCACGCCACTAGACGGACTGAACTGAGAACTACTGGAAGTTAAGAAAATGACCAAGATCGCTCTTACCGCCGCCGCCATGCTCGTTGCCACGGGCACCGCTTTTGCCAGCAGCGACCATTATGGCGCCGACAATGTCAACCAGCCGGCCGTGTCCGCGCCCGCTGGTAGAATAGACCACAGCTTCACGGCTTCGATCCGTAGGCCGGTCGAGCACCACGGCTTCTGGCTGACGCCCGATTCGAACCAGCCGGAATCCGGCCAGGGCATCTGGGGCCGGTAAGCCGGCGTCTGTCCGGATCCTCCCAAACCAGAACCATCAACCTTCATTCAGGAGTATTTGAAATGACCAAGATAGCGCTCACCGCCGCCGCCATCCTCGTTGCCACCGGCACCGCCTTCGCCAGCAGCGACAACTATGGCTCAAGCAACGTCAACCAGCCGGTTGCCAGCCACTCGGTTTCCAACATGGACACCATGCACACCGGCTCGATCCTGAAGTCCGAAAAGGCCCAGGCTGACGCCAATGCGAACGTACCGCCTCAGTCTGGCCAGGGCATCTGGGGCCGCTGATCCACGACGCAGACCTTCACTACAAAGAGCGGTGGGCCTGGCCCGCCGCTCTTGTTTTTTGCGCACAAGGGATAGCCGTCAGCTAGTGCATGTCGCCCAAAAGCGGCCCGGTTTTTGGGCAACGACATGCTTAAAAACAAAGACTTAAGCGCGCCGCCTGAATCCGTTTCAACGCGACGCGCTTTAGGCCCGCGCTGGGCCAACCGACCTTCCCAGTCGGCAAAAAAGTTCAGCCTCAAGGAATAAAAC
>NZ_JBFULQ010000947.1:0-1356 GCF_054049815.1 Mesorhizobium sp. P5_C1
GTGCAGCAAAAGCATTTGCCTGCCGCCCATGCCTCTGCAATAAGCTTATCCGCATAAAGAAAGGCAGCGGCCATGGCAGCAAAGATCGTACCCGCCCCGGACTATGAGGATCGCGTCAGAACCTCCTTCGCGCGCCAGCAGGCCATGGCCACGATCGGCGCCGAACTGACGCTGGTGACGCCGGGCATCATCGAGATCGAGATGCCTTATTCGGCGGCACTGACCCAGCAGCACGGTTTCCTGCATGCCGGCGTCATTTCGACAGCGCTGGACTCGGCCTGTGGCTATGCCGCGTTCTCGCTGATGCCGGAAAACTCCGGCGTGCTGACCATCGAATTCAAGGTCAATTTGCTGGCGCCGGGCAGGGGCGAACGCTTCCTGTTCCGCGGTTCGGTGACAAAACCCGGCCGCACCATCATCGTCGCCGACGGCCAGGCCTATGCCTTTGCCGCCGACGGCGAGGCCAAGCTGATCGCCACCATGACCGGAACGATGATGACGGTGGTCGGGCGTGATGGCATCGAAGGCTGATCCGATGGGCAAGATTGTGCGGCTTGGCGGCAAGGGCGTCCTCTTCGTGATGGCTGCCGAGGCCGAGTATGGCCCGCACCTCAAGCGGCTGTTCACGCCGCTGATGACCGGCGTTGGACCGGTCGAGGCCGGCGTCAGGCTGGGCGCCGAACTCTCCTTGCTGAAGTCTCGGAAGACCCTGCCGGACCTCGTCGTATCGCTCGGCTCGGCCGGCAGCCGGACGCTGGAGCAGACGGAAATCTACCAGGCCGTGTCGGTTAGCTACCGCGACATCGACGCCTCGCCGCTCGGCTTCGAACAGGGCGCGACGCCTTTCCTTGACCTGCCGGTGACCGTGCCGCTGCCGTTCAGGATACCCGACCTGAGGGAGGCAACGCTGTCCACCGGTGGCGCGATCGTCACCGGCGCCGCCTATGACGCAATTGCCGCCGACATGGTCGACATGGAGACTTTCGCTTGCCTGCGCGCCTGCCAGCTGTTCGACATCCCGCTGATCGGGCTGCGCGGCATTTCCGACGGCGCGGCGGATCTGCGGCACGTCGGCGACTGGACCGAATATCTACACGTCATCGACGAGAAACTGGCCGCAGCGGTCGGGCGGCTGGAACAGGCGATCGGCGATGGCTTGCTGAGCGCCTGACCGGAAATAGCATCAAGCCGCCAGGCTCTCCGGATCGCCGAAATCGATGCGCGAAATGCGCCCGCGCACGGCGCCGCTCGCATCGACATAGTCGATCGCTCCTGGCGTATGATCGAGTTTCCAGGAGCCGGTGGGGCCATCTTTCCATTCGACCTTGTAGCCGTGGTCGAGCAGCATCCAGATCC
>NZ_JBFULQ010000948.1:0-1354 GCF_054049815.1 Mesorhizobium sp. P5_C1
GGTAGAAGGTTTCCACCTGCACGCGATGAACATGCAGGCCGGTGGCGAAACCGGTCGGGATCGTCCAGTCGAACATGCTCGTGTGTTTCGTATCCTCGCCGGTGACGAGGAACACCATCGGATGGCCACGTAACATGACCCCCTTATCCTCGTGGGGCATACGAATGATGGGAGCGACGCTCATTTGATCCTCCATTGGCTCGGTGCTACTTCCGCAAGCACGGGCACAAGATGCGCTCCCCGTTTCGGCGAGTCGTGAAGCCGTTCCGAAATCGTTGCGAAAAAATCACAAACGGTATCTTCTTCGGGAATGTCGACAAGCCTTGCGTTTGGCCCCTTTCGCCTCGACACCGATACCGGGATTCTATTCCACGGCGTCGAGCCGACGCCGCTCGGCCAGCGGGCGGTCGCGCTGCTTGCGCTGCTTGTGGAACAGGCGGGCGCGCCGGTTCCGAAAGAAGCTCTGATCGAGGCGGCATGGCCCGGACAGGCCATTGAGGACAGCAACCTCACGGTCCAGATTGCGGCAGTGCGGAGGCTCTTTGGACAGTTGGCGGGCGGAGCATACTGGATTGAGACGCTGCCGCGACGCGGCTATCGCTATGTCGGGCCGGCGGTCACGGGCGGTAGCGGTAATCCGAGATCCGGGGGCACCGCAATTGCAACGCTGACATTGCTGGACAAACCGTCGGTTGCGGTTTTGCCGTTCTCAAACCTAAGCGGCGATCCGGAGCAGGATTATTTCGCCGACGGGATGGTGGACGATATCATCAGCGGCCTGGCACGCATCAACTGGCTGCTCGTAATCGCGCGAAATTCGACCTTTACCTACAAGGGCCGCGCCGTGGACGTGAAACAGGTCGGCCGCGAGCTTGGCGTCCGGTATGTACTCGAAGGCAGCGTGCGAAGAGCTGGCGGCCACGTGCGCGTGACCGGCCAGATGATCGATGCATCGACCGGCGCTCATGTATGGGCCGAGCGGTATGACCGCAGCTCGGACGATATCTTCGCGCTTCAGGATGAGATCGCCATGTCGGCCGTCGGCGCAATCGCACCGAGCCTGCGGCGTGCCGAAATCGACAGGGTGAAGCGTAGGCGTCCCGACAACCTTGATGCCTATGACCTCGTGCTTCGGGCGCAGCTCGACGTTGATTCCGGAATGCCCGAGCAAGTGACGCGCGCGCTCGTTCTGCTCGAACGTGCCATCGAACTCGATCCGACCTATGCGCTGGCGCACGGCAACGCTGCGATGTGCCACCATTGCCTCTTCCTCCGCAGCGGCTTGCAGGAAGCCAACCGCGCCGCTTCGATCCGCCATGCCCGCTCGGCCATCCTCCAGGGACAGGACGATGCG
>NZ_JBFULQ010000949.1:0-1353 GCF_054049815.1 Mesorhizobium sp. P5_C1
GTATTCGTGATCTTGTCGAGGCGATCGAAATCTCGCAGATATTTCCGCGTTTCGCCGATGTTGCGGGGGTCATCGTCGTTTTCCGGTATTTTGTGGCCGGCAACAACCGCCTTCGGCTCAAGTGCTTCAAGCTTCTCAAGGGCACTGATCCATTGAAGCCTGCTCAGCGCGGTTGTCTCTGCGAGATAAGGGTGAATGCCGTTGTAGACGACGTCGCCTGCAACGATCAGGTCGATAGAAGGCACATGCAGGCTTGTAGAGCAGGCTGTGTCGGTCTGCCCCGTATTGACAGGGACGAGTTTGTGTCCCTCTAACTCCAATTCGTTTTCACCGAGTGGATCGGCCACCAGCAGCCGCTCGGGTATCCCGTCGGGGATACGCTTGCGCCAAAACCCATCGATCGATTCCGGTGACAGTTGCGCCTCCATCGCCTTGACAACTTCGGGTATCGCGACAGCCCTTGCGGTTGGAAAATGCTCCAGGATTGGCGCGAGGCCAAAAAAATGGTCGCCATGTCCGTGCGTGATATAGATCGCGGTCAGGTTCTTGCCGCTCGCGATTACCCATTTCAGCAATGTCAAGGATTGCTCGGTCGTCAGAAAAGTGTCGACGAGTACGGCATCCCGCTCGCCCGAGATAAGGGTCGACGAGTTCGCCACCCAAGCCCACCTCTCTTGCCCGGCAGGCAACTCACGACTAAGTCCTGGGCGCTTTACGGTAAGTACTTCCCAGGTCAGGGCGGCGCCTGAAGCCTCAACTGAGCTCATCTGATATCTCCGTGTTCATCAAAGGGTTCGCAAAGCGGTTGCAACCGCGTCGATATTGAGGTGCTGATTTCAACCAGTTTCCCAGTTGCCAACTTCTTCAGAAAGGAACTCCGCACAGTCGCACTTTCCGCGTGCACTATGGTGGCGTCAGCGACCAGCTGCAGATCGTATTGGCTGTTCGGCGGATCGCTGATGTGAATGTTGCCGGACAGGTGTCGAGGCGGCCATTGTTCGTCCGGATCAGCGGCTCACACGAATGGGTATCCGGACTATCCGTTGGTGTGAATGTTGAGGAGTGGTGCGTTCCGATCATTGCGGCTTGGCAAGCTTCGAGTCCGGTGAAGTGGTTGCCATGCATTCTGCCTTCCGGCGCTGTGCCCAAACTCAAAATTTGCGTCGGTAGGCGTGCTGAAGTGGCTTGGCTCCAATATGCCTGGCACGTCGTCATGGATGTAATCTCCGGGCACGAGTTGACGCATAAGCTGTTCGCTGATGCGAAGGAGCTGGGCATCGGCAGCGCCGAGATTGAGGACGATACCGGTAGCCTATTTGAAACCCTCCTCTAACTTACCTCCCGGCCTCACGC
>NZ_JBFULQ010000950.1:0-1353 GCF_054049815.1 Mesorhizobium sp. P5_C1
GAATACTGCCGATCAGATAAGCTTGGCCAGGCAGAAACTGGACAGCCAGGTAGAGGTCCTCGATGCACTAAAGGATACCGCCAAGCTCGGCATCGCCGACGCGATTGTATCCGCTATGTCCCTCGGGGTCAGCAGTCTTGGCAAAGTCCTAGCAGTCGACGTGCCGGCCTTCATCGATGCTATCTCAGTGGGGACGAATGTCTACAGCGGCGTAGTCGAAGAGGATGTGGTTTCCTTCATTTCCGCGGCAGCGACGCTGGCTGAGAAAACGGTCAAAGCGGCTCCTCTGATTGGCCTAGTGGCCAACACTTATAAGCAATTCGACACCCTGGAGACAACAGTTACGGATGCGGTTGAGGCCGAACACCGAATCCGGGACACCGAGGTGCAACTTCGTGATCTCGATTCCAAGTTTACCGCACTACGCAGCGATATCAACAAACTGGCGTCGTGCCTGGAAACGACTGTCGCGATTCGGCCTGCATCGATTTCCGCACCTGCAAGCTTCGTCACCACTACTGTCGGAAATGAAACCTTCTTCTACGATGCAGGCGTGCATCTGATCCGGGGGACCGCTGCAAACGATGATGTGACACTTCAGCCGCCGGCCTTCGCAGAGTTCCCTACCGAAATCGTCTCGACTGGTGCCGGCAACGACATCATTCGCTTTACTCCCGCATCCCTTCTTGCCGGCTCAGTCCTCAAGGTCTTCTCGGGTGGAGACGGGCGGGACACGCTTTATCTCGGCGAAGACAGAGGCAAGTTCGCCGTACACTGCACCGCGGACGGGGTCATCGCGCTAACCCCCTATACCACAGTGACCGTCTTCATCGACACTGGGGCGGGCAGCGTACCGGCGAACGTGCCCGCCGATGGACCCCAGCTTCTGTTGCACGGGATCGAACGGGTGAACTTCCGTGATGGCTCCATCATCGATCTGGGCAGCGCTGCCAACGATATCATTAACGGTGGCGCGGGAGCCGACCTCCTTGTTGGCGGCACCGGCGCAGACCAACTCGCCGGCAATGGAGGCGACGACCAACTCGAGGGCGGCACCGGCGTTGATATCCTTCTCGGAGGTCCCGGCAACGATGTGTACTATGTCGACGCCCAGGGCGAGGCGTTGGAGGGATTGGCAGCCGGCACTGATACAGTGTTCTCGAGCATCAGCTTTACTCTCGGCGCAAATATCGAGAACCTCGTGTTACAAGGCACGGCCAACCTGACTGCCACAGGCAACGCGCTTGCAAATCGCATCACTGGGAACGACGGGAACAACCTCCTTCTTGGAGGAGCTGGTCCTGACGACCTGTTCGGCGGTAAGGGCAACGACACCTACTATGTCGACAATGC
>NZ_JBFULQ010000951.1:0-1352 GCF_054049815.1 Mesorhizobium sp. P5_C1
CCATAGGACACCAGCGACGGCTCGGGCGTGCCGAAGGTCGGCGCGCCCGATTGCATGGAGATTGACGAGGCGAAAGTGCCGAACAGCACCGGCGCGCCCGGCCGGATCAGCTGGGTGAACGACGCGCCGGCCAGCACCTCGGCCAAAACCTGCGTCAGCGTCCCGGCGACCGTCACCGGGCTCATCGCACCGGCGAGAATGAACGGCGTGACGATGCAGGCCTGGTTGTGGCGCGAATAGACTTTCAGCGCGCCGAGCATGGTCTCGTCGAACACCATCGGCGAGTTGGCGTTGATCAGGCTGGTCAGCACCGTGTTGTTTTCGACGAAGTCGTCGCCGAACACGATCTTGGCCATGGCGACGGTGTCCTCGGCGCGCTCGGGCGCTGTCACCGAGCCCATGAACGGCTTGTCCGAATATTTGATGTGGCTGTAGATCATGTCGAGATGGCGCTTGTTGACCGGCACATCGACCGGTTCGCACACGGTGCCGCCCGAATGGTGGATCGACGGCGCCATGTAGGCGAGCTTCACGAAATTCCGGAAATCCTCGATGGTCGCATAGCGCCTGACGCCGTCGAGATCGCGCACGAAGGGCGGGCCATAGACCGGCGCAAAGACAGTGGCGTTGCCGCCGATCTGCACCGAGCGTTCGGAATTGCGGGCGTGCTGGGTGTAGACGGACGGCGCGGTCTTCAGCAGCGAGCGGCAGAGCCCTTTGGGAAAGTGCACGCGTTCGCCCTTGACGTCGGCGCCGGCTTCTTTCCACAGCTGCAGCGCTTCCGCGTCGTCGCGGAAGATGATGCCGATCTCCTCGAGCACCGTGTCGGTGTTCTTCTCGATCAGCGCCAGGCCTTCCTCGTCCAGTACCTCATAGACGTTGATCTTGCGCTTGATATAGGTGAGCTGGGTGCCGGGGCCGCCGCCCGAACGGGCTGCACGCCGGGCAGCCGCTCCGCCGCTGGCGCCGCGCCCGCGTCGCGCGTTTGACGCTTCCTGATCGACTGCCGCGTGTTCGCTCATGATCGCTCTTCCCTGAATTTGTTCTTGTCCGGAATCCATTGCGGCAGCGTATCGCCGCTTCTTGCCGGATCGTAGCCAAGCACCCTATTCGAAACGGCCCGCCAGCGCCAACGGCTGTCGCAAAATCGACAAGAATTCCAAGAGAGTTACGGTCGCTTTCCTTTTGCGGGAAGTCGCAAATCAGCTATGGATACATGCCCCCAGCGGGTTAGGTATGAACGCGAATATTGTGTGCCTTGCGACGCAGTCGCGATGCCGGCAGGAGCTCGATACAAATGTCCGACGACGAGATCATCCTTTCCGAACTTTCCGACGACGAGTTGGTGCAGC
>NZ_JBFULQ010000952.1:0-1347 GCF_054049815.1 Mesorhizobium sp. P5_C1
CACAGCCATTGTCGACGCGAACGTCGACGGGTACATCGAAGCGGACCGCGCCAATCCTCGCCATCTCAGCACCTAGAATACGGCGTTCATTGAGACGCTAGTGCAGGACGCAGGATGGCGCATCGAGCAGATCTATGAGCCATCATTCATACAACAGACGGCCTTCGTCTGCTCACCATTGTGAATTCGTTCCTGATCGGCTCCATTGTGGATCCTGACGCTGGTCTATAGCACAGCGTCAGCTCTAGTTTGACGTTAAGGGTTGACGCGTCGTGCGGATTCGCGCACGTGGCCTGCCTGAATACGATGCGAGCGGATCGATGCCAGCAGCCAGCCATACAGCCCCACGGGAATTGTATCTTGATCTTCTGGTCAGGATATTGCTCAACACCGTCTATCAGGATCCCGCGATCAACCCAAGGGCGCGCCCGCTGGCGGTCGAGCCGTTCAACCCTGAAACCCGTGCCATCGGTAGAGATTGGCCAACGCAGGCTCACACAATGGTCGGCCAGGCGCGCCTTGAGAACTTGCGCAGGCTAACGCAGCAGGTGCTGGACGACGGTATCGTCGGTGACTTCATCGAAACGGGCGTCTGGCGCGGTGGCTGCTGCATCTTGATGCGCGGCGTTCTTGCCGCAAACCAGATCGACGACCGGAAGGTCTATGTCGCAGACTCGTTCGCGGGCCTGCCGGCGCCGAACGAAGGGCTTTATCCCGCCGATGCCGGATGGAACCTGAACGTGATCAAGGAGCTGGCCGTCTCATTGGAGACGGTCAAGGACAATTTCAAGCGCTACGGGCTGCTCGACGAGCAAGTCGTGTTCGTGGAAGGGATGTTTAGCGACACGCTGCCGTCGCTGTCCGCCGGGCCTTTCGGCCTCCTGCGTCTCGACGGCGACTTGTACGAGTCGACCATCGTGGCGCTGAATTCCCTTTACCCGAAGCTATCCGCGGGCGGATTTGTCATCATCGACGATCGCGCGCTTGATCCATGCAGGCGCGCGGTCGTCGATTTTCGCGATCAACACGGCATCACGGCACCGATGCACGAAGTCGATTGGACCGGGGCATGGTGGCGCAAGGAGTGAGGTTGCCAAGGACACTCCATCTCTCTGCTTATACCAATTCCAGACGGAAAACCGCTTCTTCCTGGAACTTATCTAGCGAACGCGACGGAGATATCCATTGACGTTCCACGTCGCGTTGGTGCCAAAGTGGTCACAAAGCCTGGTATCGATTTCGTAGTGCTGCCCACGATCGCGCAAGAATAGCTCGATCGCACGACGTGGGCCGCCCATCAGGTTGGCGACGTAATGCGCATCATAAAGATCGTCGACAATACCATCC
>NZ_JBFULQ010000953.1:0-1347 GCF_054049815.1 Mesorhizobium sp. P5_C1
GATCGGGTGTCCTTCCTGATCGGCCCGCGCCCCCGCAAGCGGCGCGGGCTTTCAGCGGGGGAAGAGATGCCTGAAAAGCCTGTGACGACCTACRTCGTSAGCGTGTTCGAGAARCCGCATTGGYGCRCKGTSCTGACCACSAAAGACAAGGAAAAGGCGTTCGCTCTGGTAAGGGAGATCGGCGACAAGGCGCATCGAGGAGATCACGGCGAGGCCGAAGCGGCGCTAGCGTAGGCTGCCAATGCCGGCCAGTTATCGACATGATGCCGAGCAGGCATGGTTGCGGTGGCACGCGGCCACACGCGGGCGCCAGGAAGCGCGAGTGGGCGCCATTTGGCCAGTCCTTAGCCATGCTATCGAGGACCTTTTTGATATGGTCTGGACTATTGCCACCAGTGAAAAGAGCGATCAGGCGCCCTGTCAGCGCCCGTCACGGGCCTCGCGTAGGCGTTTCCTCGCTTGCGTCCTTGTGCAGCTGATCGTCAATGGCGTCTATTATCTTGAGTGACAAGCCAGTTACCTTATTTTTGAGCCTATCTGGCGCGTCTGGCAACGCCTGAAGCTTCTTGTTCGCCTCTCTGAAAAGCTCGGAGATGCTGTAAAGTGCCAGTTGCTTGTCCGTCACGGTGCGTCTCTAATTGAGCGGTCATGATAAAACATCGACGGCCCGTAATGATGTGGAACCCGGCACTGACTGTACTGCGAGCCTAAAGCAAACAAGCCGGCCTATAAAGACCGGCTTGTCCGTAGCCGAAAGAGATTCGCGCTACCGGGTACGTTATGCAGTGTGATGGTAGTGGTGGACGTGATGGTGGTGGTGGACGTGGTGGTAATGGTGGACGTGGTGGTAATGATGGACGTGGTGGTGGTGATGGTAATTCATGGTGGCGGCGTCTGCCACGCTCATGGCGAGGGGCAATGAGAGGGAGAGTGCAGCCGCGAGGACGTACATCAGAGGCTTTTTCATAACGTGCTCCTTTACGTGTCTGGTTGCTGGTTTGACTGGGGGCTGAGGTTGGTGCAACGCTCGCTCCGGGTAAGGGCGGCCTTTTGGATCCGACTGTTCGACCGCGGCTGCGACGAGCGACATAGCGAACACCGCACTCATCAAGCTGATCGAGATTTTTGTGATCAGGTTGAGTGAGCCTTCAACGACTTTCGGCGGCCGTGTGTGGCCGCCAACCATCATGCGCTCCGTATTTGTCTGCGATGTTTCTGATTTGTTTCTGGATTGTAGAGAATTGCTTCCCCGCCTGATATTTCAACCCGTCAGTTGCGAGGTTGCTAATATGGATGTAGCCTAGCGCCTGCGGTGCCATCGCGTCCGACTCGCTCGGCCTCAAGGAC
>NZ_JBFULQ010000954.1:0-1345 GCF_054049815.1 Mesorhizobium sp. P5_C1
GGCATTGGGCAATACTTCTGTTGTTGATCGGAGTGCCTGTCTTCTTTGCGGTTCGATCTGCCTACAAGCCCGTCCAGAATTCGGCGGAACTCGTYGGAATTGGAGGGTGGCTGATGCTTCTCGCGATTGGTCAGGCCATGGCTCCATTGCGTACGCTCGCCACACTGGGTTCCTCGAGCGATGGTTACAACCAGCTCATGCTGGTGCCGAACGGACCCATGGTGGTCTACGGCGAGGTTGGGCTGGTGCTGGCATTTCTGGTGCTTCAAGTGGTCGTGCTCGTTGCCATGCTGAGGCGGAGCACTTGGTTCAAGCAGCTCTTCCTCACCCAATGGCTAGCAATCCCGGTGGTATTCATCCTGGACGCGATCTGGGTTTCCACGGTTTTCGGCGTCCCGGTTGGACAAGTGGTCACCGGAGAGGCGCTTGCTACGTCCATAACCTCGTTTGTCCTGATCGGACTCTGGGTCGCCTACGTCTACAGGTCGGTCAGGGTGCGCAACACGTTCACCAGAGTGAAAGCATCCGCCCAGGTCGCGAACGCGGCATAGAAGCGGGGCAATTCGAATATTTTGGAGCGCGAGCGCTCTCGGTCATTCCTGAAACCGCTCGCTGATCCCGCCACAAAATGCTAGCATAAGCAGCAGTCAAACCGTGCTGCCATTTCATCAATGCTTAGAATTTCGGGAACTCTTCTCCACGGCGGGTCAACCCGTGCGCCGGTTGAGGTTCGTCCCGATTTTGGCGGCGGCCATATTCGACACGGTGTTCAACGGCCGAGCCTCGAAACATGGGAACGTGTCTCGCCGCCGACGACCCTTGCGGGCCTTATTCGCGAACTCCAGCGCCAATTTCCCCACATGGCCATACATGCTACCGGCGGAGTGCGGACAGTCCGCCGCCAGGCTGAGTTGATGGCGGAGCGGCGGCTTTCGAACCGGGCGCAGTTCCTGAGGGTATATCGTCAAGCCCAGCATATTACCGAGATGGACGCGTGGGTCGTTCAACATCCTCGCGCTACCCGATCGCAAACCACCGAGGCGTTCGAACAGATAATACACCGCGCCCGCGGACGCGGGGCTACGGTTAGCAACCATCTGGATGACCGCGCCCGCGATATTTCCATTCCACATGGAAATCCTCACGAGCAAGCCGAAGTGCAGCGCGCGCTGCAAAATTGGGGTGCACACGTCATCCTGGAAGGAGATGCAACCGGCGGGCCGCATTGGCACGTAGACTACACGCCACAAGTCGGGCCACCAATGGGGCGCAGGCCTTGATTGAGGTGCTGGTGCAAGAACGGCGGCCTAAAGCGGTGATGCCTAAGGTTCTGAAACTATTAAAT
>NZ_JBFULQ010000955.1:0-1342 GCF_054049815.1 Mesorhizobium sp. P5_C1
TGTCAGGCGCTGACATTGCCCTTCTTTTCCTTCTGCTCGGAGTAGATATAGAGCGGCCGGGCACTGCCGGTAACCACCTCTTCCGAAATAACCACTTCGCGAACGCCTTCGAGCGCGGGAAGTTCGAACATCGTGTCGAGCAGGATCGCTTCCATGATCGAGCGCAGGCCGCGCGCGCCGGTCTTGCGCTCGATGGCGCGCTTGGCGATCGCCGACAGGGCGTTCTCGTGGAAGGTCAGGTCGACATTTTCCATCTCGAACAGCCGCTGATACTGCTTGACCAGCGCGTTCTTCGGCTCGGTCAGGATCTGGATCAGCGCCGGCTCGTCGAGGTCCTCCAGCGTCGCCAAGACCGGCAGACGGCCGACAAATTCGGGGATAAGACCGAATTTCAAGAGATCCTCGGGCTCGACCAGGCGGAAGACGTCGCCGGTGCGGCGATCCTCGGGCGAAGCGACGATGGCGCCGAAGCCGATCGAGGTCTTCCGGCCGCGATCCGAGATGATCTTGTCCAACCCGGCGAAAGCGCCGCCGCAGATGAACAGGATGTTGGCGGTGTCGACCTGCAGGAATTCCTGCTGTGGGTGCTTCCTGCCGCCCTGCGGCGGCACGGAGGCGACGGTACCTTCCATGATCTTCAGCAGCGCCTGCTGCACGCCCTCGCCCGACACGTCGCGGGTGATCGAGGGATTGTCGGACTTGCGCGAAATCTTGTCGATCTCGTCGATGTAGACGATGCCGCGCTGCGCCCGCTCGACATTGTAGTCGGCCGACTGCAGCAGCTTGAGGATGATGTTTTCGACATCCTCGCCGACATAACCGGCTTCGGTCAGCGTCGTGGCATCAGCCATGGTGAAGGGCACGTCGATGATGCGGGCCAGCGTCTGCGCCAGCAGCGTCTTGCCGCAGCCGGTCGGGCCGATCAGCAGAATGTTCGACTTGGCCAGCTCGACATCGTTGTTCTTGCCGGCATGCGCGAGGCGCTTGTAGTGGTTGTGGACGGCCACCGACAGCACGCGCTTGGCGTAGGGCTGGCCGATAACGTAATCGTCGAGAACCTTGAGGATCTCCTGCGGTGTCGGCACGCCCTCGCGCGACTTCACCATCGAGGTCTTGTTCTCCTCGCGGATGATGTCCATGCAGAGCTCGACGCACTCGTCGCAGATGAAGACCGTCGGACCGGCGATCAGCTTGCGCACTTCGTGCTGGCTTTTGCCGCAAAACGAGCAGTAGAGCGTATTCTTGGAATCGCCGCTGTTGTTGCCGACCTTGCTCATTTTCATGTCCTTTCATGGCCGCCCGCCGATGGTCTGGCTGAAAGGGCGCATACTCTCATCTATCG
>NZ_JBFULQ010000956.1:0-1340 GCF_054049815.1 Mesorhizobium sp. P5_C1
GTGGTGGCTCGTCGGCAGGTGCGTCAGGGTCCGGCCTCGCGCAAGCGACAGAGACAGTTGTGCGAACATCGCGGGATGGGCTGAGCCGGCAAATTGCGCGGAATTGCGCTGACAGTGCACCACTTTTTCGCCGCCATCCTCCCCTCTACGTTCAACCTACCCGCAGTGGCAGCCAGACGAACATGGAAGTGCACCGTCACCGTAGTCGCACCGCTCGCGCCTGCAGAAGGGCACTGCGTTGCGCACCGTCCTTGGCTTTTGCGCTTCAGGTAGGTCTAATTCCGTAGCGGGTCGTGGCTTTCGGCGCCGGTGCTTGCCGCCGTGTGCCGCCGGGTGTCTTGCCAAAGCTGATTGCGGGTCCGCCACCGCGTTGCAAGCTACCTCTTTTGGATGAGATGGGACCAGACCATATTCGTTGGCGCAAATACGGTGACTGTGCACGTTTTCTTTTCGCCGCCTGACTCGTTTTCCGAATTTCGCGGGCTTTCCAGTTTGCCCGGCAATCCGATCCAGGCATGCCTCGCCGCCTACCGGCCGGCCGACAGCCCTGCGCAGGGCGCAGTGTCCACGTAATTCCTCGCGTCCGGTTCAAGGGCTCTGGGACCGCTGTGGCAAGCCAATCCCGGCGTTCCATCAAAGTTTAACGATCGGGAAAGGGCCGTGGAAAGCACGTGCGGTAACAGTTGATTCAACCATCGCTGGTATATTAGGGAGTGTAAGTAGCGGCTCCGACAGTGCGGGGGGCGCTGTGTGCCGGAGCCGCCGGCGCAGTCCGGTTGGGGTTGACCGCGCCGTCCTATTCTGGGACAGCGCGGTCAACGATTCGTTAAAATTTTCCGGAACTAATAAAGCGCATGCTAATTGCGTCTGCGGCCGACGATTCTCATTTCGGCGCCTGCCTCGCCTTCCCGCCTGCACACAATGACGGCCGAACGGACTTGAGTGCACTGTCACGGTAATTCCGGGCCAGGCTGTTTCAAAGCAGGGCCAGGCCGCATTTAAACCGCCACACAATCCGCAACTTTCACAGCCTCGCTTTCGCGAGGCTTTTTTCATGGAGCAAGCCTTATGGCCCGACCTGCAACTGCCGCCGTTCGCCTGTTGACCGGCGAACGAGAACCCGTGCGCCTGGCAACCACGGGCAACATCATCTTGTCGGGTCTGAAGACCATCGACGGCGTGCTGACCGAGGTCGGCGACCGGGTGCTGGTGAAGAACCAATCGGACCAATCAACCAATGGCATTTACACGGCCAGCGAAGGCGTATGGTACCGCGCAACTGACGCGCGCACGTCGCGGACTATGCAGAAGGGGACCTCTGTCCGGGTCCAGCAAGGTTC
>NZ_JBFULQ010000957.1:0-1340 GCF_054049815.1 Mesorhizobium sp. P5_C1
GGTGACCTATGACGACGGCGCGCCGCAGACCATCGACCAGTATTCCCGCGACGTCTCTGCCTTCCTGATGTGGGCGGCCGAGCCGCATATGGAAGACCGCAAGAAGACCGGCTTCCGCGTGCTGGTGTTCCTGCTTTTGTTCGGTGCGCTGGTCTATCTCACCAAGCGCAAGGTGTGGGAAGGCGTGGCGCACTAAACCGCGCACAGCCATACGATCAAAAAAGGGCGCCGAAAGGCGCCCTTTGCATTTGGGGAGGCCTGTGGTGTCACATGGCCGTCACCGCATCCGGCGATCCTGTGCCGCTCTCACCAAAGGATCGCCCCCCATGAAAAGATACGCATCGCTCGCGGCAGGCTTGCTGCTGCTCATCCTCGGCTCGGCCGCSCARGCMGAAGACGCMMARCCCTTCRTCACCAACAAGGATRTCGACCTGACGATGATYCTGCCGCCRCCGCCGGCRAACGATTCGGCGCAGACCAAGGCCGAACTTGGCGAGGTGCTGACGCTGCAGGTGACGCGCACGCCCGAAATGGTGGCCAGCGCTGTTGCCGACGCCGAGGAGAATGTCTGGCGCTTCGCCAATGTGATGGGGCCGAAGTTCAACAAGGAAACACTGCCGAAATTCAGTGCTTTCTTCGATCGCGTGGTGGCCACCGAAGGCGCCGTCGTCGATCCGGCCAAGGATGTCTGGAAGCGCCCGCGTCCGCACCAGCTCAGCGACCTCGTCAAGCCCGCGGTCAAGCTGTCCAGCTCCGGTTCGTGGCCTTCCGGCCACGCCACCGTCGGCACCATGATGGGCATCATCCTGTCTGACATGGTTCCGGAAAAGCGCGCCGAGATCATGGCGCGTGCGGCTGAATACGCCCACAATCGCGAGGTTGGCGGTATCCATTACGCGTCCGATGTTGAAATGGGCAAGATTTCCGGCAGCGTGATCGCCGCCGTCTTGCTCAACCGGGACGACTTCAAGGCCGAATACGACGTGGCCAAGGCCGAGCTTCGTTCCGATCTCGGCATGTAATTTTTCGCTAGCTGCCGGTTTCCGACGAAAGGGGCGCTTCGGGCGCCCCTTTTTGTGCTGGCGATTGTAGCTCGTGGGACGGCTCGGCAATTAGGCCGTTGGCACGGAGACAACAGGTTGATATTCGACGCACCAAACGGTGGCGAAGCGATTGCCACGATATGACGTCTGGAAATCAATGATGCGGCTCAGCGACTGTCACAATTTTTCCGATTTCCGCCGCATGGCGCAACGGCGGCTGCCGGGGCCGATCTTCGACTATATCGACGGCGCGGCGGACGACGAGGTCACCTATCGCCGCAACACCGAAAGCTTCGA
>NZ_JBFULQ010000958.1:0-1340 GCF_054049815.1 Mesorhizobium sp. P5_C1
TTGCGGGGATGGGCATGAGTTTCGGTGGCACGATCTCGGTCAGCGTGCTGATCGTGGCCGCGCTGGTACTCGGCGCGCACGGCATAAACCAAGTCAACGATTACCACCAACTGCCGCTGATGCTGACCCCGATATTTGGTTTTTGGGGGTTTGTCCTGTTCGTTGCCTCGCTCGCGATAGCCTGCTTCGGCGCCGCACTCGAAATCGGGCTGCAGCAGGCATATCTCGTAGCGCAAGGCTTCGGATGGAATTGGGGCGAGGACCTAAAACCGCGCGATGATCCCGCCTTCTGTGGTGTGTATACGCTGTCGTTACTGCTTGCCGCGATCCCGATCGGGCTCGGCCTCGACCCGCTGAAGCTAACCATCTTCTCCATGGCAGTGACGGCGGCCAGCCTGCCGCTGACCGTGGTGCCCTTCCTTTTCCTGCTCAATGACGAGCGTTATGTCGGCGAGCATCGCAACGGCATGGTTTCCAACGCCGCGGTGATCTTCATCATCGCGCTCGGTTTCGTCCTTGCCGTTGTCAGCATTCCCTTGCAACTGTTCGGAGGTTCGTGATGGATTTGCTGCGCGATCTGCTGGACAAACAGGTCGTTGACCGTAAGCAGGTTAAGATCGGTAAGGTCGACGGATTGATCGCCGAGGTGAGGGCAGACGTGCCGCCCAGGATCGTCGCAGTCGAGCTCGGGTCGATCACGCTGGCGCGCCGCCTTGGTAGACGACCGGGACGCTGGATGACATGGCTTGCGGCAACGCTTGGCGGCGAGCGCCATGCCGACCCGCACCGTATAGCGTGGGAAAAGGTGCGCGATATCGGCGTCGACATCGAAGTCGACATTGACGTGCGTAGGACCGCGATCTTCGATTGGCAGGACTGGCTGCGCGACCGCGTCATCGGCCGCATCCCGGGAGCTTGACGATGGGCACCGTCAACCTCGAACATCTTGCCGGCCGGCGGGTGCTTTCGCTGCGCGGCAAAAGCGTCGGTCGCATAGAAGAGATAGTCGCGGAGCGTCACGGTGACGATATTGTCGTCACCGAATTCCACGTCGGCATTTTCGCTGCTTTCGAGCGGCTCTCTGCCTCGGCGATAGGCATAACGATGCTGGACTTCTTTCGCCTGCGCCATCGCGATTGCCTGTACCGCATTCCTTGGGACAAGCTGGACATTTCCGATCCACTCCGACCTCGGTTGCGATGCACTCTAGAGCAACTTTCTTCTATGAAGGCCGGAGGTCAAAGCAAGCGCGAGCCGCAGTCGCCTGACAGCTTGCGGAAGGTCAGGGCGCGCACTGTGTGGAAACTTGCTCTTGGCGTTTTGCTGTGTGCAGCCGGGGG
>NZ_JBFULQ010000959.1:0-1335 GCF_054049815.1 Mesorhizobium sp. P5_C1
GTTGCAAGATCAAGCGTGGTGAGCGCGACATAGTCGTCCGGCGGCAGCCAGAACTTGCTGTCCGGCCCATAGGAATGCTCGACATCGTCGCGTGAACCGTCGATCTTCTTCTTCGCCTTGACGATCTGGAAGCCGAGGCCGGAACTGTCGGCCTTGTCGCCGCCGGTGACATAATAAGCGTTGAACACGACGTGCCCGACGCCGACGATGACGTCCTTTTCGATCGTCTGCCCGGCGGCCAGTTGGATGGTCTCGACCACCGAACCGCTGCCGATCTGAACCGTGACCTTCTGTTCACCCGCCGGTACGATGATCTTGGTGTCGCCATAGTGGGTGGTGTTGCCGCCGGGATAGGTGAAGTCGACATGGGCCTCGTCACTGATGTCGGCGCCCTGGCTCGGCCGCGGATGAATGAGCATGGTGCCCGCGTTCAAGGTGAACAGCGGCTTGTAGACCTGGCCGGCCTCGATCTTGAATTTCTGCTCCACCTTGGCCTCGTCGTCGCGTGCAACGACGACATAGTCGCCGGGCTCGAGATTGCCCTTGTAGGCGCCATATTCGGTGGTCACGGAATCCTCGCGCGAGCCGTCGGAATTCGCCTTGTAGATCTCCCAGGCGTTGCCGTCGGTGATCGGCTCGCCACCTTCGGCCATCACCACCGTCGGCTGGAAGTTGAATTCCGGTTTCGCGGGCTCCGGCGCAGGCGTCGGGGCGGGAGCCGGTTCAGGAGCAGGAGCGGGTGCTGGTGCTGGTGCCGCCACCGTCTCGACTAGCGCCTCCTGCAACGCCTTCTCATCGGAGGCCTGGATGTACTTGCCGCCCGTGTTGTCGGCGAGGCAGGCGATCTGCTTGCCTTCGTCGGCGGTGAGGCCGAAGCCGACGACGTCAGCGGTGAAATCGACGCCGGACGCCTCGAGTTCCTTGCCAAGCGCGCAGGGATCGCCGCCGCAT
The DNA here is from genome assembly GCF_054049815.1 of Mesorhizobium sp. P5_C1. NCBI lineage: Bacteria > Pseudomonadati > Pseudomonadota > Alphaproteobacteria > Hyphomicrobiales > Phyllobacteriaceae > Mesorhizobium > Mesorhizobium sp. P5_C1. The sequence continues at coordinate 952 of NZ_JBFULQ010000959.1, forward strand.
GTTTCCAGCCCGTCGGTGATGAGGACGACGGTCGCCTTGTCCTCGGTGTATTTCAACGCTTCGGCCGCCTGCTTGACGGCGGCCGTCAGCGGCGTCTTGCCGAGGAATTTCAGGCTGTCGGCAGCGGCCGAGATGGCGCTTGCCGAGCCTGCCTGTGGTGGCACGATCAACTGGATGTCGTCGCAACTGCCTTTTTCGCGATGGCCATAGGCCATGAAGCCGATCTCGTCATCGGCGGGAACCGATTGAAGCACGGTTCTCAGCGATTCACGGGCGATTTCGAGCTTGGGCTTGCCGTCGATCTGCGCCCACATGGAGCCAGAGGCATCGAGAATGATGATGACCTTGTTTGCGGCAAAGCCGAACGTCGTCATCGACAAAAGG
>NZ_JBFULQ010000960.1:0-1327 GCF_054049815.1 Mesorhizobium sp. P5_C1
AGATATGGCCAAGCGCGCGTTCAACCTGCCCAACATGCTCACCTACGCCCGCATCGTCGCGGTGCCGCTGGTGGTGCTGTGCTTTTTTCTCGAGGGACATCTGAAGTCGAGCGAGTTCGCCCGCTGGTCGGCGCTGATTATCTTCCTGCTCGCAAGCGTCACGGATTACCTGGACGGCTATCTGGCGCGCGCCTGGCAGCAGACCTCCAACATCGGCAAGATGCTCGACCCGATCGCCGACAAACTGCTGGTCGCCACCTGCCTGCTGCTGCTGGCGGCTGATACCGATCGCCATGCCGGCATCGCCGGCTGGTCGCTGTGGGCGGCGATCATCATTCTGTGTCGCGAAATCCTCGTCTCGGGCCTGCGCGAATATCTGGCGGCGCTCAAGGTCTCGGTGCCGGTGACGCAACTGGCAAAATGGAAGACCGCGATCCAGATGGTCGCCATCGCCTTCCTGCTGGCTGGGCCGGCCGGCGACAAGATCTTCCCGCTGACCACCCAGACCGGCCTGGTGCTGCTGTGGATCGCGGCGCTGGTCACGCTCTACACCGGCTACGACTATTTCCGCGCCGGCCTCAAGCACATCATGGACGAGTGAGATGACGACCCGGCTTATCTATTTTGCCTGGGTGCGCGAGCGGATCGGCCTGCCTGAGGAAGACGTCGACTTGCCTGCCGGCATCGAGACGGTCGCCGACCTCCTGCGCTGGCTGAAATCGCGTGGCGAGGGCTACGAGCACGCGCTGCAATATCCCGACGTGATCCGCGTCGCCATCAATCAGGAACATGTCGAGCACCGCGAGAAGATATCAGGGGCTCGCGAGATTGCGCTGTTCCCGCCGATGACCGGGGGCTGATCCATGTCGGCCGCCGTGGTGCCGACGGTGCGGATCCAGCGCGAAGATTTCGACGTCGCTGCAGAGATCGCCAGGCTGACGCAAGGCCGCGCCGATATCGGCGCCGTGGTGACCTTCTCCGGCCTCTGCCGCGATGAGCAGGGCGCGCTCTCGGCACTCGAACTCGAGCATTATCCCGGCATGGCGGAGGCCGAGATCAGCCGCATCGCCGTTGAAGCGGTTCAGCGCTGGCCGTTGCAAGGCCTGACCGCCATCCACCGCCACGGCAAGATCGCGCCCGGCGACAACATCGTGCTGGTGGTGGCGGCATCGGCGCACCGCCAGGCGGCGTTCGAGGCGGCAAACTTTCTCATGGACTACCTGAAATCGCGCGCGCCGTTCTGGAAGAAGGAGCATCGCGCTGACGGCTCCGAGGGCGGCTGGGTCGAGGCCAAGGAAGCCGACGCCAAGGCCGCACAGCGCTGGAA
>NZ_JBFULQ010000961.1:0-1324 GCF_054049815.1 Mesorhizobium sp. P5_C1
CGTTTAGTGCCGCCTGGAATGGCGTAGCCTCAACCATCAGCGCTTCGCAGGTCATCTGAACAAAGCAGTCGTGCGTGGCGCGGTCATCACCCATTACGAGGGCCGATCCCGTCATGCCTTCAAAGCCGATGATACCGACTTCTGCGTCGAGCCCATTTCGCTTCTTGGCAACCACGGAAATCAGACCACTCTCGACAAAGTATACGCATTCGATCGGCTTTCCGGCAGTTTCGAGCGGTGCGTGCAGTTCGAGGAAGGTGCTGTGAAAATGAGGCTCGAGACGCGCGAGATCGGCCGAATCGAGGTGGCGCATCAAGACGTTTCTGCTCGAACGAACCTGTCGGTGCACCCTCGCCCAGAATTAAGGGCAAGAGCGCACGTCTCCCAGTCGTCTCCGCCCAACATTTCCAGCAACGATGCCGGAGGTATACGGTTTTCGACAGCTAGAGTCCGGCTCTGTACGCAATAGACAATTGATGCTCCTGGCTGCTCAGTTCGCGACAGAGCGAAGGCCGATGGGGGACCGATCTTCAGCAGGCGCTGGAGGATCACCACCTGCCGCCAAATGAGAAATGAGCGTCCACCGTACGAAATTCACCAAACTTTTCCAGCCGGGAACATCGCTGAACGACCGCGCGTTATTTTAGCGACCAAACTGTCGCCCAACTTTCCTCCGGTCGGCTATGGGGCCCGCCTGCTTTGCGATGATGGCGGCCTGAGAGTTCGGGTCATGGACCAGCGTTTTGATCGCACCTGTCTATCCGACGATATGGCTATTTGCCAACGCCTGTTCGATCAGGTTTGCGCAGACGAACACCTCGACCCTTTAAGCCGAGAAAGCCCAGATCATAGTAGCGCGCACACAGGATCGCCATCGCGCCGATTGGCCAAAGAGACCAGCCAGGCCCGCGTCAACCGGTCCCCTACCGCGGCGCCGGCTCTCTAAGGAAGGCTAATCGGCGATGTCTTGCAGCCGCCTCTTGCGGGCCGGAGCCCGGCATTTCTCGACCAAACCGGACCTTGTCAGTCTTGACTCTCACCAGCGACCTCAGGTCAATCGTCAAGCTGTCTTCATCGATGCGCGTGACCTCGCCGATCAACTCGATCTCCTGCCCGCGCGCGACCTTGCTGGAATCGCGGATCGCATGCGGAAAATGATAGGTGGAGTTCGAGACGCTGACGAAGTCCTCCGTCACCCCGCCTGCGCAATTGAAATTTTGCGCGGGGCGGCTGTTCAACGCGGTTGCACCTGCGCGAGCAGCGCCTCAACCATAGGGAGCATGTTTCTAACGATGATCGCATCACCCGCTGCATTTGGGTGGTC
>NZ_JBFULQ010000962.1:0-1323 GCF_054049815.1 Mesorhizobium sp. P5_C1
CAGTCATTCAGTTGAGGTCAATCAAAGGCTGACCGGACAGTCATTCAGTTGAGGTCAATCAAAGGCTGACCGGAACCCCGTGGGGGATATTTCTTAGTAACCCACTTGTAACCGGATTGGTTACAAACTAAGTTATTGTTGTTGCTAAGAAATTCCCTACCACGGAGACCCGACCATGAAAAAGCGTATCCCCCTCACCCAAGTTATCCCGAACCCAAATCAGCCCCGTCGTTTCTTCGACGCGGTCAAGCTCCAGGAGCTGGCCGAATCCATCCGCGAGCGCGGCCTGATCCAGGCCATCACGGTCCGGCCCGTCGGGGACGAAGGCCTCTACATGATCGTCGGCGGTGAGAGGCGCTGGCGCGCTCACCGGCTGATTGGCGCCGCCGACATTCTCTGCGAGGTCGTCAAGATCGACGACAATGAGATGGCGCTTCAAGCCATCGTCGAGAACCTGGCCCGGGCCGACATCAAAGCGCTGGAGGAAGCGCGCGCGTTCCAGGCGATGCTTGACCGCGGCTGGACGGTCGAGAAGCTGGCGAAGGATATCGGCGTGCAGCCGCAGCGCATCAAAGCCCGCACGGCGCTGCTCAATCTGGACGAGACGATTCAGAAGCTGGTCGACGCCAACCAGTTCCCGCTCGGCCATGCCAACGATCTGGTCGACTTGCCCAAATCCGATCAGGTCAACATCGTGAAACTGTTCTCGAGCGGGAAGCTGAAAGATTGGTCGAGCATCAAGGCGGCGGCGCAATCCGTGCGCGACCGGATCGAGCAGGGCGGCATGTTCGACAATGAGAACCGGCCAGAACCCACAAAAGACGACATGGCCGCGATCTCCCGCATGGAGAGGATGGCAGAGAAAATCGTCTCGGCGATCGCCTCGGGCTTCAAGGAGGGCGAGTTCGTCGCCATGAAGACAGTCGACCCGAACCGGGCCGACAAGATGGCCGACACTCTGGCCGCAGCAGCGCGCACGTTACGGTCGATGGAGTCGCAGCTTCGTGGGGCTCACGCCCGCTCGATGCTGATGTAACAGCCTCGGCCTTTCTCCGTGGGGCTGAGGTGCCCGCCGCGATCGGTCCTCGCGGCGGGCGTTTCTTTGGGCGGTTATGCATTTTACGCACCCAGGGCCGAATTCGTTAGGGTGTGGCTACGGTCGTGCTACGTTGACTAGGGCCGCCGGCAAACTTTTCTCTCCATCCTGTAACGGATGGCTACTCGCGGCAGCCAGCGCCTCTAGGGCGCGTGACACTGAAAGAGGGAAAATGACTGACAAAAAGGATGATCCGCCGCCGCCGCCAAAGTCCGACCCACCACCGC
>NZ_JBFULQ010000963.1:0-1323 GCF_054049815.1 Mesorhizobium sp. P5_C1
GCAACTGGATATCGAAATAGAGGTCAGGGATCTCGGAAAAATCCCGCTCCAGCATCTTGCGATAGCCGGACAGCCCAACCCGGTCGCCATTGTAGTGCACCTCGTCATGGACGAACCGGTGCAAGGTGCTCCAGTCCTGATTGTTGAGGCAAGCGATATAGCCGCGATAGGTGTCGGCAAGCTTGGTGTCGGTCACGGCGATTGCTCCGATGGATTATGCCATGCCGACTTCTATCAACTCCGGTGCCTTGGCTAAAGCACGTCGCGACTGAACGGAATCATGCGACGCGCCCCTGGGTTGTTGCCCTATCCATGTCGACGTACCAAAACCGCTGCGCAGTTGGGACGGCATGCGCTAGTGCCGTTTTCGCGCTGCCTTTTGGCGACGAGACCTGACCGCCTCCAGCAGTTCGTGCTCGCTGGTGTGCGCTTTTCGAACAAGGGCCACAACCATCATCGCCAAGATTTCGGCTTTCGGATCCAAAGGATCGAGATCCTCATCCGCGCATACCTGGTTGAACACACGTTCGCAAATCGCCAGATCATGATGGCTCAGGCAGGTGCGATTGGAGCGCCGGCGCAGCATCTGCGCGAACCTTTCAGAGCCCGCCGCTCGTGCTTGCGGAGGGTCTTTTGCTGATGAACCGCCGAGGCGATGGACTGTTCGAGTGGCACTATCGTCGATAGTGTATTGGAAACAGTTTACTCGCCGCTGGATGTTTGCTGTGTTAAGAGACCCAAAATCAGCGCACACTCGCGGGCTTTATACTGTCCAACAGTCATGAGTTGATGGTAGTCCCGCCGTTTGTCCTCCGGGATATGAAACCCACGTCGAAAGTCAGCCGCCTCTTTCGGAGTTCGAGTGCAACCGATCTTGCTGGCGGTGACTTTCAAGCTGGCCAGTGAACACCCTATTTTTGCCGCAATATCCTTCAACGGTTCGTTGTTACCGTATCCATCAAGAATGATCTTGCGACGAGCTTCGCTGTCGAGCTTTGTGTTCATTTTGACGGCCTCCTCAACTACGATTTCATGATGCCCGATTCTATAAGCACCAGGTTGAAGAGTGTCGTTAGCTTCGCATCCAGAAACTTATCTCGGCATTTATTTCTTACTRTAATCCAGCGTGATCGTCGTTTCAGTGGACTAGAGTTCCGCCAGTCTTGCTAGAAGCCTGAGATACACCACATGATTGAGAGGGGCATGGGCATACCGGAATCGGATATGGCACCATACAATGGACACTAAGAGGCAAGACGAGCCCCCCGGGCAGACGCCGGAGCGTGATCGACGTCGTTGGCCGCGCGAGGCTCAACCCCATAG
>NZ_JBFULQ010000964.1:0-1322 GCF_054049815.1 Mesorhizobium sp. P5_C1
ACCTAGGGCAGCGCGTGGGGCTCGGTCGCTCGGCGTTTTCAGCTCGCTTCACCAACCTCGTCGGCCAGTCCATGTACCGTTATCTGATCGCACGCCGCATGTCGGAGGCTGCGTTTCTGCTCGAAACAAGCGACGAGGGGATTGCAAGGATTGCGACCCGTGTCGGCTACGAGACCCCGGCCGCGTTTTCGAAGCTGTTCCATCGACATCATGGCCTATCGCCTGGCCGTTATCGAGCAGCTCGCCGGTCTGACGGTGGCCGAAGGCAAGGGGACGTCCTGGAAGCAGAAGTCGCCGATTGACCTCGACCAAGCTGGCTACTGGAAGGTCTGGCGATGGGCGGCGGGGCGGCTCCGGCAGGAGTGTCCAGTTTGTTCACAAATGGCGCGCAGAATAGTCACCCCGCCAGTACGCGCAGCCAGCCGAGGTCTCCGCTACAGACGGCCCGGCGCTTGGGTGCATCTGGTCTCATCCAGGCCGCCAGGCGACCAAAGCCGACTGCTAATCGGCGGCGCTCCTGCGACACGCAAGCCCCCGAGTTGGGCGCGTTGAGGCTGCTCGGAGTCAGCGCTCGCGCCGATAGTGCATAGCGACCGCGCTGTTGCGGAGCGGCTTTGCCGAGACCAGCTCGAGCCGTCGCGCACTGGGCAGCCCGCCCTGGTACAGGGTCGGGCCGTGGCCAGCGATCCTGGGATGGACGAGGAGCTGATATTCGTCGATCAGATCCAGCCGGTCCAGCTCGGTCGCGAGTTTGCAGCTACCGAGGAGCACGCCGGCCGGAGTCGCGTCCTTGAGCCTCTGTACGCCTGTTCGCAGGTCGTCGGCGATGTGGTGGCTGTTGGCCCACGGGAAGTCCGTTCGCGTCGACGACACCACGTACTTCGGTTTGGCGTCCAGCTTGACCGCCCACTCGCGTAACGCCGGCGGCGCCTCCACGTCGCCGCGAGCCACCGCCGGCCAGTAGCTCTCCATCATCTCGTAGGTGATGCGGCCCCACAGCATCGCCCCGCCCTCGTCCATAAGGCGGGTGAAGAACGCGTGCGTCTCGTCGTCAGCGATTCCCTCCTCATGATCGACGCAGCCGTCCAGGGTGACGTTTATGCTGAAGGTCAATAGTCCCATGCGACGAGCCTAAGCCATCCGCTCGAAAAAACGTAGGGCTATTGCTCGCGGTTGATGTTCAACTTCCGCTATGAGAAAGCGTTGCCCACCCGTGATCCGCTACAACCGGGCTCGGGGGCTTCCGTTTCCCCGTGCGAGGTCATCGATGGGCTCGGATTCCGTCGGCCTTGGCAAGAGTAATAGTCAGCCCACTTACATCA
>NZ_JBFULQ010000965.1:0-1321 GCF_054049815.1 Mesorhizobium sp. P5_C1
GAGTGGCACCGCRCCGMACARCATSGGCTTTARSACCGGTKCCCACAATTGCGAAATTGAAAGGGTYTGCAACATCTCACTCAGATGGGCTGGCSGKYCGTGAMTTYGCAKGTGGYYGTKCAACATRAWCTTRCCGGTCTCCCARGACGCTCCCACAACAARYGGGARGGTCAGYGGATTGCCAAAGACAAATGTTCCTAAMCCTSCCGCCACCATGTTTCCTGAAATCAGCCAGCACACRAWGGCGGCAATGGCGAAATGGGAYCCTASYGGAAAGAACGACGCGAAAACCCCAGCCGCCACCCCTGCCGCGACGGCGTTTGGAGTGGCGTTCAGACGGAGAATACGCTTTGACACGTACTGAAACGATCGCGAAAAGGAGCGGCGCGGCCACATATAAATGCGCAATCGCTCGAAGAGACCATCAGGATTTCGGCGTCTAAAGAGCACTCTCTTGCCCACTTCAAACGCGGTCGGTTGAACTGATGGACCTCGTCTCTAAAAAAAACGCAGCCTGTGCTGCTTTGTTCCGAATTTGCTGATCAACCGGGTGTCCGAAAGCGCATGTGCGGATAGTCGGGCAACAGTCGGAAAAAACCCAGGCTGAGAACGCGGCATAGTTTTGTACCGAGTTGAATGGGTAAAGCGTCTGGTTATCGCATTCCGCCAACCCGCCCCTACGTCGGGCGCCCCGTTTTTCGGCTCCCTGCGCGATGCGCCACGGGCCGACGGGCTGCAGCCGATCCCAGTGACAACATCCAAAGCATCATACAACGTTCCGGATCCGCAATGTTCCCTTTCGTCCCTTCGAGTGCTGCCGGCGCCGAGGGCTTCTGAAGTGGCAGCACTTCTCACCTCAACAACAGCGCCCAGGACCAATACGCACCAATCACCATTTGCACAGCGAACGCAGTGAACCTGAGACTGACTGCGACCTGGGTCGTGGAGACGAGGTGAATTATCGACTGAACTATTCGCGCGCCTAACAGTGTAGAGGCCAGCGGATCCGTGACATCGGTCTTTGAAACAATGATCGCGACTCCGAGCAGACCTCCGAAGATTGGRAGCCCTTCTATGCAGTTGGCGTGGGCGCGGGCTAACCTCTGCATAAAGGGGGAAAGAGCCGCGTTATCTGGCGTAAAGCCGTTTGCTGCGACCTTTCCAGAAATCACCAGATACGTACGGATCACTTCCATCACGATCAGCAACCCCAGTGCCCACGAGATGAATCCAGTCAATGCAAACGCAGTCGCCGACATATGCCGTCCCCGTTGCTAGCAGTCTCGGTCGTCGCAACCAATCAATTAGTCTACCGCTATGC
>NZ_JBFULQ010000966.1:0-1318 GCF_054049815.1 Mesorhizobium sp. P5_C1
CCTTGCCCCTCCTTCGCTATCCGACATAACACAGACTCAGGGGCAGGGCTGCTTCATTTTTGAATAGCAAGATTTCGCGGCGATGGAGGGCACTCCGGGTCTCCCATTGACCGGGCAGCCGCTTTCCATCCGAAGCGCGACATTGCCGGCGATTGCTGAAATGTCTCGAAATGGCGCGTTCCTGACATTCAGTCCGAAGAAGTTGAGTGTCTGCCTTGGGGTGAGAATAGGCCATTCGCAGGCGCCTGTTTTTGACCACCGGACTTACCTCAGCCGCGGCGCGGGTCGCGGTTGCGCCAAATGCAGTCGCATGCGAACGGCTCGGAAATGACCGGTTGCAATTACGGCGATCAGCTATGGCGTGGCAATCGAGATCGCGTCACATGAACTTTGGGCGACATCAGCTTGGACAAGCACTAAGGTCGCCTTCGACGGGAAGGAAGAAGCGACGCCGTTCGCACGCGGTCAGTTCGCGTGGAACAGTTTGCTTCGCGAAATCGATCAGATCTTGGGGCGTCCGAAAAACCCGTATGACGCGAACGTCTTCATCATAGGGCACAAGTACGACCCTCGTACCATCTGAATTGAAGGCCGCGCGTATCGGTGCCGGCCGCCTATTCTCCTCCTTCGGACCGCCAAGCACTGCCATCTCGCGTCCCGTCCGCGCGGCCCAGAGCCGGGCCGTGCCGTCCTGAGTTGAGGCTGTCAGAACATAGAGACCGTTAGGACTGAATTGCGCACTGGTTACTGCACCGGTGTGCCCTCTGAGAACGACCTTTTCCTTTMCGTCTAGAACGCTCCAGATTCGTGCGGTGCCGTCGCGTGAGGCAGTCAGTAGTGACTGACCATCCGAACTGAACGCGACTTCGGTGAGCTCATCGCGATGACCTCTTAAGATCGCGACGGTGCGCCCATCCTTGACTGTCCAGATCCGCGCTGTGTGGTCGAGCGAGGCCGTGGCGACCAGATTGCCGTCCGGACTGAATGCTGCCCCGGTGATTCGACCCTCATGCCCGACCAGTTTCTTCAGTTCGGTCCCGTCCGTTTCCAACAGGTGCGCGGCGTTGTCGCTGGTCGCGGCGAGGACGAGATCGCCGGCCGGCTCGAAAACAACCCGCGCACTTGTTTGGATAGTGGAGACTTCGGCGCCACTCGCTGCGTTCCACAACCGTGCGGTGCCGTCAGTCGAACTTGCCTCCAGGAGATCTCCTTTCGGACTGTACTGAATTTGAAACAGCCCGCCTGGAAATTTGAGCCGTGCGATCTCGCTCCTGCTCGCGACGTCCCAGATGAGGACTCGGCCCGCGAGGGATGCAGT
>NZ_JBFULQ010000967.1:0-1315 GCF_054049815.1 Mesorhizobium sp. P5_C1
CACACGGGAGACAGCACCATGCCGAAGGACCAGACCAAATCCCAGGATTCCGACCGCGAGGCGATGCACCTCGCCGAGACGACCGACGTGTCGCCGAAGCAGGCGAAGGATCTTTTGCGCGAGCATGGCGGCGACAAGAAAAARGCCACCGAAAAGGCCAAGAATTTCAAGGCTGAGGGATAGCGGTGCAAGCGGCGCACGAAGGCAAGTTGACACTTGGTCAGGCCAAACGGTCTTTTACCGCATTGGCCGCCCACACGGGCATCCCGGTTGAATATGGCGAAGAGTGAGGCGCTATGCCAAGGCCGATGAAGAAGCCGGTTCCGAGAGCACCCGGTTTCTGCTTGGCCAGGGCCTGCAAYTGGTCGCGAATRAGATCGAGCCCGCCCGACGGCAGCAAACCGCCCAGATAGGCGACATGATCCGCGACCGTGACAGGATCCGCGACGAAACCAWAGATCGAAATGAAGGCCGCCAGCGCCGGAAGCGATTGACCCTTCGGAGGCGAATGCTCCCGAGGGGATTGTTGCTCTTGTTCAGTTCCTTATTGGGTGCACGAGGAAAGAGCTAGCCACTGGACTTCACCCCTGTGGCAGGCTCGTCGGGCATTGCCGGCCCCGACCGAGCAACGCGTCAGCGCGGCGCCACCAACTGAACTTGTTTATCTCGTCGTTCTCCTGAGATTGCCCGATGTCGCTAGCGGAACTTAACCCAACTTCACCGTCGGCTCGCGCGTCCACCAGCGTAACTCTCCAAGCCTTGCAACAAAGCCCGAAATATCCTTGGCCGATCCAAGGGAGATAACCGCCTCATCTTCGACAACTCCGGCCTTAGACAACAGCGGACCTGCCGCCTCGACGAAGCCGATGAACTTGCAATGCGCGAACGCATCCGCGACGAAGTCGCGGGCGGTCGATTCCTTCATCAGGTCGCCCATCGCAGGCTTTGCCGGCAACAGCGCGATGGCGTCGTAGAGAACCGATGGCGCGCCCGACATCATCTGGTGCGCATCGATCCAGCTGCCGTCGCTGGCCTTGGCTCCGCCGACCTTCGGCGCGATGATCTCGAAGCTTGCGCCAGCCTTGGTCAACGCCTGCTGCATACCCTTCAGCAGGCCGGCGTCTGTCCCGTCGGTCACGAGGATGCCGAGCTTGCGGCCTTCAAAACGACCGGGGCCGTTCTTGAGGATGCTGAGCGAATCCAACGCACCGAGATCCCGGCGCGTTGCCACTGCCGCATCGGCAGGCTTCGGCATAGCCTTCAGACCGAGTGCGTCCGCCACCTTGCCGGCCAGCCCATCGTCGATGTTCAGAAG
>NZ_JBFULQ010000968.1:0-1314 GCF_054049815.1 Mesorhizobium sp. P5_C1
GGATTGGTGGCGCGAGCGCTCGTCACGCTGACGATTGGGCCAACATACTCATTGCAAAGAGCTAGGATATCTCGATACCGCCTATCGAAACCGGCGTTCTTACCCTCACATGCTTTTTGTCACCGCACTTTCGCGACGGCCGAGGTGCCTTGCAAAGAGGCTGAGGGGAAATATCAGTGCGAAAAATAGAATCGCTACACCTGTTAGCGGCTCAAGGTACCGATAGGTTGACGATCCAGCTAGGTAGGCAGCATAGGCCACCTCGCCAACTCCAATTCCCGCAAGAAGAGTAGAATTCTTGAGCACGTCAGTTAGGAAATTCACCAGAGCCGGCAGCATCTTTCTGATTGCTTGGGGCAAGATGACTCGTAGCCAAATCGCAARCCGCGCGAGGCCGAGAGATCTCGCTGCCTCCCACTGGCCAAGTGGTACCGCCAAAATACCGCCTCTAATGATCTGAGCCATATAGCCTGACCCGATCACGCCGAGAGCGAGTACCCCGCACGTGAAGCCAGAAAACCTGGCTCCAATGACAATTGGCAGACAATAATACGCCCAAAAAATCGCAATTAATTCTGGTGTCGCTCGTGCAACGTATGCCGTGGAAACCGCGACACGCGATACTGGCTTGCTGTTTGAGAAGCTCGCTATTGCGAGTGCCGTACCGAGGATCGCGGCGACGACGAAAGTCAAAATTGTAACAGCAAGCGTAACCGCGAAACCGAAAAGCAGCGCCGGTGCAGGACCGATCAGCAGGTTCAGGTCAAATCCCACGTCGATCGCCCCTATGCAAACGCTTCTCAAGCCAAGAGAGCGCGAAAGATAATAGAAGACCGAGAGCCACGTAGACGACCGCAGCGATGGTGTAGAATGTAATTGGCTTTGCGGTATAATCGCTAATACGGCTGGTAACTCGCATAAATTCTGGGACCGCGAGAATAGACAAAATCGACGTTGCCTTGAAAAGGCCAATCAACGTGTTGCCGATTGCGGGCAGAGCGACGCGGATGGCTTGAGGAAGCACGACAAGCATCCAGCATTTCCAGCTCCTGAGGCCGAGTGCGAGGCCTGCCTCATATTGGCCGCGTGGCACACTCCCTATCCCTGACCGATACACTTCGGCCATATACGCAGTCATAACCAGAACGATTGCTATAGCCGCCGTTTGAGCCGCAGTTGTCGTTATTCCGGATATCGATGGCAGTGCGAAGTGAAGCCAGAACAACTGGACTACCAGTGGCGTGTTTCGGAAAAACTCGACGTATCCGACAGCGGGGAGTCTGATGATCGCATAAGAACTCCTGGCCCCAAGCG
>NZ_JBFULQ010000969.1:0-1312 GCF_054049815.1 Mesorhizobium sp. P5_C1
GAAAACGGGTCAGTGGCGCTGCCGAGGACCGAACGCTTCTGGTTCACTTCCTGCGCGAAAATCTCGGCCTTACCGGAACGCACGTCGGTTGCGACACGTCGCAATGCGGTGCCTGCGTCGTCCATGTCGACGGCAAGGCGGTCAAATCCTGCTCGATGCTCGCGGTACAGGCCTCCGGGTCGACCGTGGTGACGATCGAGGGCCTGGCCAATGGCGCCGATCTGCATCCGGTGCAGGCCGCCTTCAAGGAACATCACGGGCTGCAGTGCGGCTTCTGCACGCCGGGCATGATCATGACGGCGACCGACATGATCAACCGCCACCCCGAAGGCCTCGACGAAGCGACGGTGCGCACAGAGCTCGAGGGCAACATCTGCCGCTGCACCGGCTACCACAACATCGTGAAGGCGATCCTTGCCGCATCGAAGACGATGTCCAAGGGGTCGAAGGGCAAAGCCAGGCAAGCGGCGTGAGAAGGAAGTGGGTAGCGAATAGGGAGTAGCGAATAGTCAGCAGTCTGACAAAACGCCAACTCACCACAATTCGCCATTCACTACTCACTATTCGCTATTTCAGCATTTCGGGAGGAATTTCTGATGGGCATTGAAGGTGTTGGCGCTCGGGTCGCGCGCAAGGAAGACAAACGATTCATCACCGGCGCCGGCCGCTATGTCGACGACATGGTGGTTCCCGGCATGAAGCACGCAGCCTTCGTGCGCAGCCCGCACGCGCACGCGCAGATCAAGAAGATTGACGTCAAAAAGGCTCAAGCCATGCCCGGCGTCATCGGCGTGCTGACCGGCAAGGAGCTCAAGGCCGACGGCATCGGCAACCTCATCTGCGGCTGGATGATCCACTCCAAGGATGGTTCGCCGATGAAGATGGGGGCGTGGTCGCCGCTTGCTTTCGACCGGGTCCGCTATGTCGGCGATGCCGTCGTCATCGTCGTGGCCGAGACCAAAGGGCAGGCGCGTGATGCCGCCGAGGCGGTCGAGATCACCTACAAGGAACTGAAGGCCGTCGTCGATGCCTCGAAGGCCATGGACAAGGGCGCGCCGCAGATCCACCCCGAGGCCGACAACAACCTGATCTTCGACTGGGACATCGGCAATGCCGACGAGACGGCCGCGGCGTTCAGGAAGGCGGCCCATGTCGTCAAGATGGATATCATCAACAATCGCCTCGTGCCCAACGCCATGGAGCCGCGCGCGGCTCTTGGCCACTACGACAAGGCCGAGGACCACTACACCTGCTGGACGACCTCACAAAACCCGCATGTGGCGCGGCTGGTGATGAGCGCCTTCTACAATGT
>NZ_JBFULQ010000970.1:0-1310 GCF_054049815.1 Mesorhizobium sp. P5_C1
CTCCTAATGGAGAGCCGCGACTACCTATGCACTTGTCAGTCCTCTTCCTTCAAATCCTCGGCTTCGTCCTTCAACTTCGGCCAGTCCGCGCCGTGCTTGCGGAGCAGTCCGCGCGCCTGTTTGGGCGACAAGTCCGTAACTTCAGTGAGGTGTTGAACCTCTAGCTCCTGGCCCTTTACTACCCGGCTCGCGCCGCTTGATTTCTTGACGACCATTTCTGCGTCCTTCCCGGTGTACCAACCAGATGAACGAGCACCGGTCACCATGGTTCCGGCATACGGAACTATCTGCCTGCCGCGTGGTTTCTCCGTCGAAGGAGAACTATCATGCTTAGACTGTTGATCCGCCTCGGTGCGATCTATGCAGCGTTTCAAATCGGCAGGGAATACGGCCGCGCCGAGACGGAGGTCATGCTGTTGCCGCCCGTCGACTATGAGGGACGCCCATCGGCAAGGAGCGAGGCGGAGTTTGGGGAGCCGACCTAAGTGCGGTTCCGACTAGGTCGGTCGTCAGCAACGTATCTGAGGCACGTTTCAAGTTGCCGTCATGGCGCCACTCCATGGAGAAGGTTGGATTCCGGTTCCTTTCCCTCTACCACCTTCAAAGTCCAAACAATTCTCCGGTCGCCGCACGGTTTCCCGAAAGCCCAGCGTTTGCGGGGTGTGCAGCCGAAAGCCGGGGAATGCGGAAACGACGTTCTTCCCCAAAACGCTCTCTGAATGCCCATCATTCTCCAAAGCTGGGGAGTAGCCCTAAAAATCCCTAGGTTTTGACGACAGCAATACCAATGCTTTAGCGCCGGCCTTGCTGCGGCAGTTTGCGGTTCGCTCGCCTGTCAAAAACGACCACAACCATACCATCGCTAGGCCTGGCTTGCGCCATGAGCGGGCGCTTGGCGGCATCGGGGTCGCGGGCCGACTGTCCGCTCATGGGCGTCGAGGGTTGAATAGCTGCCGTAAAGCGGCTGAACTCGACGGCGGCTTCTGGCTCAGAGCGGACGCTCACGCTGTCAAGCTACCATGGCTATCCTTGATCTAGGAGGTCGGAACCTTGCGGCTCACTGACACTGCTAAGGGRCACTCTGCACGAATTGCAGACAATCTTAGGACCGCTTTCGATCATCCGCCACGCCGCCCATGTTCTGAACAGCTAATGTGATCGACCTCTCCGCGAAAACAGTTCAGCAGTGATTTCGTCTCCGTCTCCACCATGGCTAGCGATCAAAGCCAGCGCTTCCTGGCGGCTGATGTTGCCGAGCTTCATGAGGTACGGAACCTCAAACGTTCTCTTCTTGAGGCGCCATTCTGGCA
>NZ_JBFULQ010000971.1:0-1307 GCF_054049815.1 Mesorhizobium sp. P5_C1
GTGCAAGCGATTGACTCACCGGCAGCGCTTGGCTGTCGAGTATCCGGGCAATCTGCTCACAGGTCTCATCGACACTGTAGCCATCGGTGTAGAACGTTGCCGTCGCCAGTGACGCGTTTGACGGGTGCTCCAGGAACGGCCGGTTTAATGCGACAAAATCCGCCCTTCGTCTTCCGGTACCACTGCCCTAGCGCATAAGATGTCCAGCGAGCGCTCGATATCTGGCGAGGGCAGCAGATAAACGACATGTGAAGCGCGCTTGACCGCGGTCTGGACGCGCGCCAGAAGCACGTCGTCCTCATAGACCGAGTGACCTGCGCCGAAGTCGATGATCATATCCTAGTCGAGAAGCACCTGCTCCACTGCATACGCCTCGAACGGTTTCCAGTAGTCGAAACGTGCACGCCAGCCCTTTGCCTTGACACGCCGCCGCTGTTCCCGCCGGTCATAGCCGATCTGGTAATAGTATCCCCAACGTACGAGATCGAGCGGGATGTTGCGCAGTGACAAACGGTCGGAGAGGCGCTCCGCAATCTTGGACTTGCCGGAGCCCATCGGCCCTATCAGCACCAAACGTGTCATTCTAAACCGGCATCCACCCGATGATCGGCTTGTTGCGGTGAAATTGTCACCATGTGCGTGCATTGGCAAGCCAGTCGCCACCTCCTCGCCACCGGGGCCGCCTTGCGACGACATGCGGGTTGACACGCGCCCATGTTCCACGGCGCTTCTATGAGTAGTGGTTCGTCGAATTGTCTGAAGGCATCTGTGCGCGCACGTGGCGCGCTCGCTTGAAGCCCACTTTGCCGGGCACGCTCCCGACTACCGCTTCCGGTGTGGCGTCTTCAAGAAACTGGATGCAGCAAAAAAGGAAGCCCGCCACTGAGGAAGCAGTGACTGGCTCGGCCCGTGCACGAACACGAAGGCCGATCAAGTTTGCCCTTGGGCAGCGGCGCTACCCAACGCCCCTTAGGTTTCAACTTCAGCATGAGATGCCCGTTCCGATTGGGAACAAAAAGCCCGCCAACTGGATCAGGTGAAGGGCCTGGGAAAAGGCGTCGGGACGTTAATCTGGCCATCGTGGAAACGTGGCTTCAAAGCGCTAGTTGCACCTAAAACGGCGAGGTGCGGCTTGACGGACTCGCGGGTGCGCGGCTACTCGCAGGCGGGCTTATTCAGACCACGGCAAAATCGCTGTTGGTCACCGCCAGATTGGCGGTGAGCGTGGCGAAATGGGTAGAGCCGCCAGCGACACTGCCATTAGTGTCGTAGTAAAGCCAACCCGTGTCTGTCTCGTAGATGATGTG
>NZ_JBFULQ010000972.1:0-1304 GCF_054049815.1 Mesorhizobium sp. P5_C1
CGACCTGCCAGGAAACACCGAACTTGTCCTTCAGCCAGCCACAGGGCCCTGGTTCGCCGCCACCCTCTGTGAGCCTGGTCCAGAAATGATCGACTTCTTCCTGCGTCTTGCAGTCGATCGATAGTGAGATCGCCTCGGTGAACTTGTATTGTGGTCCGCCGTTGAGCGCCAGGAACGGGACGCCGTCGAGTTCGAACGAGGCCACCAGCACCTTGCCCTCGTCAGCGTGACCCTTGGGCCAACGCGTCACGCTCAGTTCCTTCGAATTCTTGAAGACGGACATGTAATGGTTCATGGCCTCCTCGGCCTGTCCGTCGAACCACAGGAAGGTGGTGATCTTTTGCATGGTCTTTCTCCTCGTTTCTCTTGGGGGATGAAGGAAGCGTCAGGCGGCGCCTTTGGCAGCGTCCTGAAGTGAAGCGAGATAAGCGTCGAGCTGGGCATAGCTGTCGGCCATGCCGCGGGTCATACCGGTGCCGAGCGCGCCGTCGCGGGCCGCTTGCGAAGCGTAGAGCACCGTCTGCGTCAGAAGCGTCTTCCCACTCTGTTCGATGAAGACCACCGTCCCGACGGTTTCGCCGCCGGTCCAGTCCTCGTCGAACAATTCGGTGGCGACGATCCTGGCTGGACGCACGATTTCGCGATAGGCGCCGCTCATGCCCATGCTGCGGCCATCGCGGTGCTGCCAGACGTAGCGTGTGGCGCCGCCAACCCTGAGGTCGATTTCGCAGACCGCCAGCCGCCAGCCATCGGGACCGTGCAGCCAGCCCTTCAGCAACTCGGGTATCGTCCAGCAGTCAAAGACCATCGGCCGCGACGCATCGAAGATGCGGGTGATCTGGACCTCGCGGTCGCTGGGCGTGGTCACCGTCAGTGTGGCGACGGTCGAACCGGGCAAGGTTGTGGTGCTCATGATGATCCTCCTCATGTTTGCCAAAGGACGTGCGACAGGCCGGTGATCCGACACAGGCCGCGATGTTTTCGCGCTATTGGTCGGTACTGTCGGGGGCTTTCTCGGCCTTCATCGCGCCGAGCAACGCGTCGAGGCGCTGGAAGTTGCCTTCCCAGATCCTTCGATAACGCTCCAGCCAGTCATTGGCCTCTGCCAGCGGTTTTGCTTCGAGCCGGCACGGCCGGCGCTGTGCGTCGCGGCCGCGTGAAATCAGTCCGGCGTTTTCCAGCACCTTGAGGTGCTTGGAAATCGAGGGCTGGCTCATCGCGAAAGGCTCGGCGAGTTCCATCACGGATGCTTCGCCCTGGATGAGCCGGGCAAGAATGGCGCGGCGCGTCGGATCGGCGAGTGC
>NZ_JBFULQ010000973.1:0-1304 GCF_054049815.1 Mesorhizobium sp. P5_C1
CCCTATGTCGGTCGCGGCGTGGATAGCACTGTTCATTGCCCGCTTTATTGCAGATGCGCCAAAGCGCCCAGTGCGAACGGTAGCGATTTCAATGACGTTGATGGCGGTCGGACTTGCTGGCTCCTGGTACTTCTATGAGGGACCTCATCAATCGACAGGAGGGCATCTTGGCTTTGCGTACCTGCTGCTCGCTGGCCTGGCGTCCCTTTCCAATCTGATATTCAGGGCGCGAGCCGTGGGTTTGGTTTGGCTCGCCTTCTCATTGATTTATGTCCCGTTTTCTTGCGGCGCTGCTGATAGTCTTCGGACCGTCTCCAGCTTGTCGGCCGCGACAACTGAGATCGAGACCGACAGGGGCGTAATTAGCGGTCGCATTCTGAGGATGACTTCCGGATTCGCCATCATTTTCGACGGAAAGGCCATAGTTGTGTTGCCGCTTACCAAGATCCGAAGCATGCGGCGACTRTACGCCGACACGCCTGAGATCGACTACCTGAAGGGTGGCACGCCGGACTGAGCCTCAGCTATGCATTGGCAAGCGGCAGCCTGTGTTCGAAGCTTTAGGCTGCCTCAACGCGGAAAATCTGCAAGCGCGACGGGGTGTCTTTCCTCCCTTATTCTCTGTAGCAGGCGTTGCACGGCCACCCCGGACAGATCGAATGAGGCTGCAACCTCAGTATGGTTTTCAAGAAAGCGGAACGATTCCTTCAAGCGCCGCATAGACCGAGGTTCGCAGCCAACGGTCCATGCTGCGGGCAAGGCCGGGGTCGCCGCTCAGGAAAAGGCCACCCCTTTCCTTCTCACGCTCGATGCTGGAGCGGCCCTCCAGGATGGCTCCGAGCGAAACAACGCCGGTCTCGACGAAAAGGTCGACGTCCCGGCGGGGGTCGAGCGAGCATAGCTCGGGCAAGTCCGCGCCTGGCTCGACCACAAACCAGTAATGGGGACACTTCGGTGGGGGATCGTCGCGGAAATGGAAGCGGATGACGGCGCGCCGCCGCGGCARTTCAGCAAGGTCGATCTTTCGCCGCAGGGCCCACATGAGGGTCGAAACATCGACGTCGCCGAGCGCGATCTCCGCCTCGATGTTGCATTGCGCCCATTCCGCCAGCGCGTTCATCGCCGGCTCGAGCTTGATCGACTTGTCGGTGCGGAAATAGCCGATGGCGCCCGTCGCGTCGTCCTCGATGCGCTCCACCAGGCCCAACGCTTCCATCTCCTTGAGCCGCCTCGACAAGAGGGCGGACGAGATGTTGCCCACCCCCTTGCGAATGTCATTGAAGCGGGTCGAGCCGTTCCAGAGC
>NZ_JBFULQ010000974.1:0-1303 GCF_054049815.1 Mesorhizobium sp. P5_C1
CTATGACGGATCTTTGTCTGTCACAATTGCAAACGAATCCAATCCGGGGCAAAGCGTTGCTGCAACGCCCGCGTCGTCACCCCGAGGGGACCGAGCGCCGGCAACTGGAGAGTCTCGTGAGCGCATGTTTGCCGGCGCTCGGTAATCGCAGCACCGGGGGGTCGTTTGGGGTGTTTTGGGCTGCGACCTCTATACGTTAGCACAAGCTAATATAGAGGTATACGGCCATTTTGCTGGCTATCTAAACTCGAGGTTCAGTTAAGCTGATTCAGAATTCCAGTGCTGGTCGCCAGCACCAAACTTTTGTAGATCAGGAACGCTATCGTACAGATCGCGGCTATCGAGATCGGCACTCCGAATGGCACCACGCCCTTGCGGTCCAAATGCTGGACAACGAGCCGAAAAGCGCCCGCAGGCAGCATGAACGGGTTTTTCACGATCGCCGCGGTGGCGAGGGCGAGAACCAGGAGCAGCACTGAAAACACCGCGAAATCGCGTCCGCCGATCAGGAAGGGCACCACGGCCAGCAACTTAACATCACCGGCGCCGATCTTGCGCAGCGCCCAGAACGGGAGCAGCGCGATGAACAAAACAACGCCGGCCAGAGCGCTCAGCCCCATGTCGAACCACGATCCGGACTGGAGCGACAGCAACAGCATGCTCCCCGCCCCCAGGCAAAGCAGCAGCAGCACGTCGCGATTTGCGATCTTCTGGGTGGTGAAATCGATCCAGCCAATCCTTGCCAGCAGAGGGATGGCGAGGGCTTTCAGCAGCAGCGATTCGACCAGCAGCATGCTAGCGCTCGATATTCTGCACGCTTGACGACAGCAGCTTCAGATTGTTGGCGACAGTCGGATCGTTGGGCGCCAGTTCGTAGGCCTTGAGGAAATTGCTGCGTGCATTCTGCAGCTTGCCGCGCAGCAGGTAGGAATAACCGACATTGTTGTAATATTCCGCCGTCGGGCCAACCAGCTTGAGGGCTCGGGCATAGGCGCGGTCGGCGAGATCGAAGCGGTGGATCCGGTCGCTGCAGGCAGCCAACCCCATCCACGCGTTGCCGTCATTGGGCGACAGTTGCGTCGCCTTGAAGAACAAGGCGCCGGCATTGCCGTAGTTCTCCGCGCGGAACTGGTTCTTGGCTTCGGCCACGGCCTGGTCCGAGGCGTGATATTCGACATCGGCGACCGTCTTCAGCCCGTCGAAAGCATCGCCAAAGGACGTTACGTCGCCTTTCGACGGCTCGTTGGTGCGAACGACGCCGTCGGCGGGGTCTGTCTGGCAGCCGGCAAGGATGACCGTCAAC
>NZ_JBFULQ010000975.1:0-1300 GCF_054049815.1 Mesorhizobium sp. P5_C1
GTGGTGTCCAGGCCTTCGTCGAGCGCGAGGGCATCGAATGCCACTACCAGACCTGCGGCCGCTTCATTGCCGCCAATTCGAAGGCTCATTTTCGAGCTTTGATCGCCGAACTTGAACAGACCCGACAGGCCGTGGGGTTCGACTATTCCGTCGTCGAGAAACATGAAGTTCATACGGAGATCGCCTCCGACAGCTACCATGGCGGCGCGGTCATTCCAGATCTCGGTTCGATTCATCCCGGACTTTATCACGCGGGCCTTGTCCGCAAGGCGCTCGATGCTGGTGTCAGGCTGTATCCTATCACCAATGTCGTGGGCATCGATCACACTGCGAATGAGAAGACCGTTCGAACGTCGAGAGGAACCATCGCTGCCCCTCATGTCATTGTCGCCACCAATGGTTATACGAGCCGCGACCTCAAATGGCTTGCCAGGCGGGTCATACCTTTCCGCGGCTTTGTTGTTGCAACCGAGCTGTTGCCACCGGAAACAATCGACAAGGTAATACCGCGCCGCCGCACCTATCTCGACACCAGGATGAACATCGATTTTATTCGCCCCGCACCTGATTCAAGCCGCATTCTGTTTGGCGGCATGACTGGTACAGCGAGCCCGACGGCGACGCCACTCGCAGGCGCGCTCCGCGATCGCCTTGTGAGAATCCTGCCTGACCTCAAGGGCGTCCGCCTCAGCCGTGCCTGGACCGGGCACTGCGCGGGAACTTTCGATTTCATGCCCCATATCGGCACGAAGGACGGCGTGCACTTCGCCCTCGGCTACAACTTTGCAGGTATTCCTCTTGGAACACATTTCGGGGAGAAGCTTGCTGCCCGAATTCTTCAACGGGGAGACATGTCTTCGGCCTTCGACGTCGAAAAATTCCCTACGGTGCCATTCTTTAACGGCTCGCCGTGGTTCGTGCCCTTGGCTATGCGCTATTTCGACTGGCATGATGATCGAATCGCAAAGGGCTAGAGCGCAGACATCATGGACAAGAGCACATCGGGCAAAGCGGCTACTGAAAAGCCTCTGGAGCGCTATGTGCGTATTCTCGAGATCGTCGCCGGCTTTCCAGGCGGCATCTCGGGAACCGCCGTCGGCGAGATGCTCGATCTGCCGAAAGCCTCGGCCTATAGGCTGATGAAGAGCTTGGCTGATGTTGAATTGATCGAGCAGAGCGGCCCAAGCACGGCCAATTTCAAGCTCGGGCGACGGTTGGAAAGACTGCTCTTTTCAGGTGCGAGCGACGACTGGTTCAAGGTCGTTGCACGCCCGACGTTACAGGAGCTTTCAGAAAAGAC
>NZ_JBFULQ010000976.1:0-1299 GCF_054049815.1 Mesorhizobium sp. P5_C1
CTATCAACAGACCGTGCAGGGGAGCCCTTTGCAGCAGGAAGTTAAGGTTGAACTGGCCGACAATCGCGTTCTTTGGCTGACGGCCGTGGATGCCAGCCGCACTTATTCGCAAGCGTGGGTCGGCGCATTGAGCGAGTTGAAGGGTGGCGCGGTACTGATGGTATCAGAGGGCGTCTATTGTATGCCACACAAGTGAGTGCGCCGAGAGGGAAGGCGAGCGAAGGACGATATGGTTTGACCTGGAACACCTGCCCAGCTGCTCGGAAGAGTTCAGGGTCTCCAGTCAAATTTAATCAAAAGGATGATGGCAGCCTTAAATAGCGCCTGCTAATCAATTAATAAATAGCGCCTGCTAATCAATTAATATGTCTAGTAGGCGATATTGCTGAAAGCTGGTTTTTGTCGTTGATAAGCGTCTAAATAAACCTGTTCGAGGCGATTAGTTGCTTTTTATTTGGAAAAAGATATTTGCCGTTACTTGTGAAAGTCGCATAATCTATCTTATGGAACTAAGCACTGAAGCCTCCATCTCGAGCACGTCAAATAGGCCCTTGATGTGCGCTGGAATGTGCATATATTGTGCGTATCGAGTGCAGGAGAATGGTCATGCCCATCGCTCGGAATACCCAGGCTACAATGGTGTCGGGCTTCGTGGAGAGCCTCCAGGAACCTCGCACGCCCTATATTTCTCCAAAGCGCTTTTCAAAGGCGCTTGGCGTCCAGGTGACGAACCTGGCTGACCTGACCGGAGTTCACCGCAATACACTTCGTAACCCTGCCTCGGAGCGCCTGCAAAGCCGGATGCGCGAAATGATCAAGGCGATCACGGCTGCCGCGCTGCTCACCGGGGACATCAGCAAAGCGATCTACTGGTATCGAAACGAGCCGATCACTGAGTATGACCACAAGACCGCAGCCGAACTGGTTGCGGAAGGGCATTTTAAAGCGGTGCTGAGCTATCTCCGCGACCTGGAGAACGGGGCGCGCGGATGAGGCTCGTCCGCCTCGGGCCGGACGAGGTCTTCCATCGATATCTGACGCCAAAATGGGCATATGTGCCGACGAGCGGCGGCGGGGCGGCGATCGACGGAGGCAGGTTCAACAGGCCAGGCGTCGAAGCGCTTTATCTCGCGCGAGCGCCGCAAACCGCACTTGAGGAGTATCGCCAGGGAGCCTCGATCACACCACCGGCGACACTGGCGGCCTACAAGGTCTCTTTGGATCAGGTTGTGGATCTGTCGGTAGGATATGATCCCAGCGACTGGGCTGTCGAATGGGCGGAATGGGACTGTCCCTGGC
>NZ_JBFULQ010000977.1:0-1296 GCF_054049815.1 Mesorhizobium sp. P5_C1
CCCGCAGATGGCGCGATGCACCATGACAGGTTGCTTCTTCTCCGAATCCGAGCCGATGTAGAAGGCGCCAAAACGCTCCGGCAGGTTGAAGTCGACCTGCGTCGTGCCGCACTGCCATTCGCGGCCGATGGCATCCTTAAGCACATACTCGAATTTCGGCCCGTAGAAGGCGCCCTCGCCCGGGTTGATCGAGGTCTTGATGCGATTGCCGGACTGCGTCCTGATCGTCTCCAGCACGCTGCCCATGATCGCCTCGGCGTGGTCCCACGCCTCGTCGGTGCCTACGCGCTTGTCGGGCCGCGTCGACAGCTTGACRCTGATCTCGTCGAAACCGAAATCGGCATAGGTCGACAGGATCAGATCGTTGATGCGCAGGCACTCCGACGCCAGCTGTTCCTCGGTGCAGAAGATATGCGCATCGTCCTGCGTGAAGCCGCGCACGCGCATCAGCCCATGCAGCGCGCCGGATGGCTCGTAGCGATGCACATTGCCGAATTCCGCAAGTTTTACGGGCAGATCGCGATAAGACTTCAACCCATGCTTGAAAATCTGCACATGGCCCGGACAGTTCATCGGCTTCAGTGCGAAGACGCGGTCGTCGTCGGTATCGTCACCGGCAACCGTGACCTTGAACATGGCGTCGCGGTACCAGCCCCAGTGGCCAGAGGTCTCCCACAGGCTCTTGTCGAGCACCTGCGGCGCGTTGACCTCCTGATAGCCCTGTTCGTCGAGCCGGCGCCGCATGTAGTTGACCAGGTTCTGGAACATCTTCCAGCCCTTGGCGTGCCAGAAGACGACGCCCGGCCCCTCTTCCTGGAAATGGAACAGGTCCATCTCGCGGCCGAGTTTCCGGTGGTCGCGCTTCTCCGCCTCCTCCAGCATCGTCTGGTAGGCCTCGAGCTGCGCCTGGTCGGCCCAGGCCGTGCCGTAGATGCGCGTCAGCATCGGGTTGTTGCTGTCTCCGCGCCAATAGGCGCCGGCCACCTTCATCAGCTTAAAGGCATTGCCGATCTGCCCCGTCGAGGCCATGTGCGGCCCACGGCAGAGGTCGAACCAATCGCCTTGCGCATAGATCTTGAGATCCTGGTCCTCGGGAATGGCGTCGATCAGTTCCAGCTTGTAGCGCTCGCCCTTGTCGGCAAACACTTTTTTCGCCTTGTCGCGCGACCAGACTTCCTTGGTGAACGGCTTGTTGCGCGCAATGATCTCGCGCATCTTCTTCTCGATCACCGGGAAATCGTCGGGCGTGAAAGGCTCGTTGCGGGCGAAATCATAATAGAAGCCGTTCTCGATCAC
>NZ_JBFULQ010000978.1:0-1293 GCF_054049815.1 Mesorhizobium sp. P5_C1
CCCGCACCCGCTCCATATAGGCGTTCAGCGCATCGATGAGCGGGCGGATCTCGCTTTGCGCGCCAGGAACCTCGACCGGGTCGAGGTCGCTGCGGCTTGGCGACCGCACGGCGTCGCGCAGCCTGATCAGCGGTGCCAGGCCGCGACGCAGGCCCAACAGCACGAAGATGCCGGCAATAGCCACCAGCGCCAGTTGCTGGGCGAAAGCGTTGAACCACAAATGCCGCACCATCGCATCGTGCCCGGCAAGCGTGACGCCAACGGTAACCGATATCGGCGAGTCGTCTCCGGCGCCGACCACGGTGTGGCTGAAAGTAAGCAGCCGCAGCCGGTGGTCGCGATAGGTGGCCTCGATGCTTGGGTGCTTTGGCGCTTCCGGCAGGTCGGGATAGCCGGTCAGCAGCCGCCCTTTGGCAGTCTTGACATGGTAGTAGACACTGTCGCGATCGCCGGTATCGAACATCTCGATCGCCGCCGGCGGTATCGAGGTATCGAGCACGCCGTCTGTCATGGCGACCTGCTCCGCGATGGTCCGTGCCGAACCCAACAACATCCGGTCCGTGACCAGGTCGGCGGTGGCCAGCGCGTTGCCATGGCTGGTCCACAGATTGATGGTGGCGAGCCCGGCGAGCGGCAACACCACCCAGGCCAGCAACTGCAAACGGAGGCTGCTAATCCTCATGGCGCAAGAGATAGCCGAGGCCACGCAAGGTGGCGATCTGGACGCGCGACCCTTCAAGCTTCTTGCGCACACGGTGCACATAGATCTCGATGGCGCTGGGGTCGGCATCGGTCTCGAAATCGTAGATCGCCGCCGACAGTGCCGCCTTGCTTACCGTGCGTCCGGCCTTGACCATCAGTTGTTCCAGCACCGCATGTTCGCGCGGTGTCAGCGCCAGCGTCTCGCCGGCCAGCGAAAACAGCCGCGTGTTGGTGTCGAAGACGAGATCGCCGCAGGCAACCACAGGCGCGGTGCGGTCATTGGCGCGGCGCAGTTGTGCGCGGATTCGCGCCTCCAGTTCCTCGATCTGGAACGGCTTGGCCAGATAGTCGTCGGCGCCTTCATTGAGGCCTTTGACCCGGCCGTCGAGACTGGCGTTGGCGGTCAGCACGATCACCGGGACCCGGTTGCCGCGCGCTCGCAGCGTGCGCAGCACTTCCAGGCCGCCCATACGCGGCAATGCCAGGTCGAGGATGACAAGCGCGTGGCCGCCGGCGGCCAGCGCGTGCTCGACATCCTCGCCGTCATGGACGACGTCGACGACATAGTTCGCCTGGCGCAGGGTCTTGCCC
>NZ_JBFULQ010000979.1:0-1287 GCF_054049815.1 Mesorhizobium sp. P5_C1
GCTCAAATGGGTGGCCGAGCACGCCTATATGCACTCGATCCTGATGGCGCCGCACGGCACCGCGAATGGCCTCCTCGGCCTCGGCGCGCTGATCAATGTCTGCGCCACCTTGCCCGCCAACTACATCGCCTTCGAATATCCGAGCGCCTCCGACCCTTGGTGGGAGGACATCGTCATTGGCCTGCCTAAGCAGATTGTGAAGGATTCGATGATTGATCTGCTAGAAGCCCCCGGGCTTGGTCTCGACATCGACGCCAAGGCCGCCAAGAAGTATCTGCTGGAAGAGGACGCCGGGTTCTTCGACTGAACCACCCCGATTGAGCGAGACCGCGCCTTGCGTGGCCGCCATGCCTTCCGAAGCCGCTGACATACTCGTCAAAGTCCTTGATCAGGACATCAACTATCGCTGCGGCACGAGGCTTACCATTTGCCTCGTCAGTACCGTCAATAAATGTGCCATCGAGCCGGGGAAAATCGTCCTGACGCCCGGTGTCCTTTTTGGGCCCAATCTGGTCAGCTGTGGACTCATAGGAATCCACGCCGGTTTTTGTAACGTCCGCCGACCTTCTGTCTGAGATATTAATCACATAATCTAAAACATCACAACAGTGTTAGCGCCGTCTATCGACAGGTCAGGCTATTTCGGAACAGGCGTTACTGTTACAGCGCGGTTCGCGCGTCGACAGGCGGCCTGTCGAGTTTATCGTGCGGCAGCACGTCTGGCTGCGCCCATTGCCTGCGGGCCCCTTCGGAGAGGACAAGGCCATGGCCGGGGCGCTCGGGGGCCTGAATCCATCCATCGACGATTGCCATAGGCTCATCGACAAGATGGTTCAGATTCTGGAAGGAATATTCGAGCCACTCGACTTCGGGCAGGGCGCAGGCCATGTGCACCCCTATTTCAAGAAACGTATTGCCGAGGGTCACCGGGATGCCGAGTTCAGCCGCCAGCCAGCCGATGCGCATCACGTCGGTCACCTGTCCATGAACATTCAGCATGTCGGTCGCCCCGGCCTGCATCAACAGGCGCTTGCCGGCGGCATCGAGATATTCGCCTGAATTGATCATGGTTTCGGGGGTTACCGCCTTGAGCATTCGAAGGCCTTCGAAGTCATGGCGCAGAATCGGATCCTCAACCCACAGGAGTTCATAGCCAAGGTTATGAATTTTATGGATTTTTACCGATGCTTCCTTTGCGCCCCAAGCCTCGTTTGCATCGATCATGATCGATGCGCCCGGCCGCACCGTGTTTCTCAACAGCTCCAGCCGGGACAAGTCGCGGTCGAA
>NZ_JBFULQ010000980.1:0-1287 GCF_054049815.1 Mesorhizobium sp. P5_C1
CATGCCATCACCGGCGACATGCTCACGGAGACCTCCCTGGAGGTTGCGGCAATGAAGCAGGCGATGATCGCCGCGGCGCGCCGCGTCGTCGTGCTTGCCGACCATTCGAAGTTCACTGCGCCCAATTTTTGCACCATCTGCCGTCTGGCCGACATCCACCAGATCATTACCGACGAGGGCATCGATCAGGCTCACCTCACCAATCTTCGAACGCTCGATGTGGACGTCAGGGTCGTGCGCGTCAGCCGTTCGGGTTCTTCAGTTGAGCGCTCTTGAGGCTATGGATATCCGGGTCGTCGCGGACGACCTGACCGGGGCCCTGGACAGCGCGGTTTCCTTCGCATCGCCTGGGAATGGCATTGGGGTCAGCTGGCAGCTGGACCGTACGTTTGCGGGGCGTATGGCTATCGATGCCGCCACCCGGGAGGGGCCAGTGGCGACGGCCGTCGAGCGACACCGGACGCTTGCGCCATGGCTTGCCGCCGGACACCTGAGTTTCAAGAAGATCGACAGCCTCTTGCGCGGCCACGTCATCGCCGAAATCGAGGCCTGCATCCTCAACGGGGCGTACCAGCGCGTTGTTCTGGCACCTGCGTTCCCATTTCAGGGACGTGTTACGCGCCTTGGGCGCCAATGGCGACTCGATCAACCCGAAATGGTAGGTCCCGACCTTGTTGCCGGTCTAGGCCAGCGCTTTCCGGCTGGGCGTTCAACACCAGGGTCACGCCCAGTTGATTTCATCACACTCTATGACGCCGAAACGGATGCGGACCTGGACAAGATCGTCGCGACGGTGCCGGAGGGCGCGACGTTGTGGGTCGGTACTGGCGGCTTGGCGGCGGCACTTGCACGGCACATGAATGCGCCACACAAGCCTGTTCCTGCGTTTTCCGCCCCATTCCTGGCCCTTGTCGGCACAAATCATGAGGTCACGGCGGGACAGGTAGCCCTCTTTGCCGCCAGGCATGCGGATGCGCATATCGTCGTGGAACACGACGTCGACAAAGCGAAAATGCGTTTGGCGAAACGGATGATGCGCGGGGAGCCGTCGGCTGTCAGCGTCGTTGCATCGGGCGATCGCCACGTCGTGGCAGATCATATCGGCAAGGTGTTTGCCTCGCTTCTCGCGGGCTTGCCAAAGCCCGGCACCTTGCTCGTCACTGGCGGTGAAACATTGCGATCGGTGTGCGACAGCCTGGGTGCCGTCGAACTCACGGTCGAATGCGAGATTGAGCCAGGGCTTCCGGTTTCCAGAGTCAAAGGCGGCGTTTTCGAGGGGCTAGCCAC
>NZ_JBFULQ010000981.1:0-1286 GCF_054049815.1 Mesorhizobium sp. P5_C1
GCGCTATATAGTCGCCGCCGTTGAGAGTGGGGAGGGGCGTCGGGACCTCGATTCCGCCTTGCCTCAGCACCTTCATCCACTGCAGCTCCGAACCAAGGGCCGCGGCGCTGTGGTATCCAGGACGGTGGAGCCTCAGGACCGCGGGGCGCCCGTCCGAAAGTGCAATCCTGAAGACTGCATTCTCACGGTACTTCAGAAGCTCCGGCTGCTGGGGCGAGAGTCCCCAGTGAGCGAGTGCTTCCTTGGCTCTGAGTGAAAGACGTGCAGATAGCGCCTCGGAAATGTCTCCCACGACAAATCTCCCTAGAGCGCTGTCAGCACGTCATCGAGGGTGCCGATCAACAGGTCGGCATTTTCCGTAGTGAAGGGCATCGGCGGGCGGATTTTCGTCGCGCACTGGTGGATGCCGAGCTTGCCCATCAAAACCCCGCGCTTGCGCATTTCGTTGATGAGCCGCGTTGCGAGTTCAGGCGCGGGCGTCTTCTCCGCCCTGTCGAGCACAAGTTCCGCCCCGAAAAACAGTCCGCTGCCACGCACGTCGCCGATGACGGAATGCTTTTGCGCCAACCGCACGAGGCCGTCCTTGGCATATTTGCCGACGTTTTTTGCGTTTTCGACCAGTTTCTCGGTTTCCAGCACCTCGAGTACGGCCATGCCCGCAGCACAGGAAACCGGATTGCCGCCAAAGGTGTTGAAATATCGAAACGCCTTGCGGAATGCGTTCAGGGTCTCCGATCCCGCCACGACGCCAGCAATGGGATGTCCGTTTCCCATCGGCTTGCCCAGCGTGACGACATCGGGAACGATGCCGGCGTGCTGATGTCCCCACATGTTGTCGCCAGTCCTGCCAAACCCAGGTTGG
This sequence comes from Mesorhizobium sp. P5_C1, assembly GCF_054049815.1. Classification (NCBI taxonomy): domain Bacteria; kingdom Pseudomonadati; phylum Pseudomonadota; class Alphaproteobacteria; order Hyphomicrobiales; family Phyllobacteriaceae; genus Mesorhizobium; species Mesorhizobium sp. P5_C1. The sequence continues at coordinate 863 of NZ_JBFULQ010000981.1, forward strand.
ACTTCGTCGGCAATTAGAAGACCGCCAGCCTTTCGCACCGCTTCGGCCGCTCCCGTCAAGAATCCCTTGGGCAAATCGGGGAAGCCCTCGTTCGCGAAGAACGGGTCGACGATCAAAGCCGAGAACCCGTGTCCGCTCTCGTCAAGCGAACGGATCGCCTTCTCTACCTCAGCGGTGAAAGCAGCTGCAAACGGTTCGCCCGCAACCCCACCCAGTGGCCGGTAACTGTCGGGTGCCGATACATGACGGACATGGCCGCCATAGCCTCCGACAGGTGGCATACGTGTCGACAGCTGGGAAACGGCGGTCGTGTTTCCGTGGTAGGTGAAGTCTGTTGCGATCACCCCCGTCTTTCCTGTGACGGCTTGTGCCATCCGAAGCGCGATGTCGTTTGCCTCGCTACCGGTACAGGTCAGGATTGCGG
>NZ_JBFULQ010000982.1:0-1286 GCF_054049815.1 Mesorhizobium sp. P5_C1
GCTCCGAGAAGGCCGGGTGGGGCAAGAAGTTGGCGAATGGGAGCGGTTTGGGCCTGGCCTGGTGCTATTCCCACGCCGGCCATGTCGCACAGTCGATTGAGATCAGCGTGGACACCGACAAGCGGATCAAGATCGCGCGCATCGTGGTGGTGCTCGATGTCGGCCCCATCATTGACATGGCAGGGTCCGAAGCCCAGGCGCAGGGAGCGTCGACCGACGCACTCTCAACGGCCATGGGTCTCAAGATCAACATMGAAAACGGCCGCGTGCAGGAGCAGAATTACAATGCCTATCCGATCCTGCGCATGCCTTTCGCACCAATGACGATCGATGCCTATTTCATCCAGTCGGACAATCCACCGACCGGCATGGGCGAACCTGCTTTCCCGGCGCTTGCGCCCGCGCTGGGCAACGCCATCTTCGCCGCCACCGGAGAGCGCGTGCGCCGACTGCCATTGCGCGATCTGGGCTACTCGCTGGCGGTCTGAAAGATCAATCGATGTTCAAGCGCTTCCAGCCACCTTGATCTTCATCTCTTCTTCGCCGCGCACCATTTTGGTCACAGCGGCGAAGTCGAGCTTGCCGGAACCGAGGACCGGCACTTTTGCAACGGCGCGGACTTCGGCCGGCACCATCAGGTCCATGGCGCCGTTCGCCTTGGCGAAGGTCAGGAATTCGGCGCGCGTGGCGTTGGCGGCCTCGGTGATCAGGATCAGCTTTTCGCCCTTGCGCGCATCCGGTACAGTGGCGACCGCTGAGAGCGAGCCTTTCCACAATTCGCCAGCCAGCGCCTCGATAGCAGCCAGCGATATCATCTCGCCGCCGATCTTGGCAAAGCGCTTGGCCCGGCCGCGAATGGTGATGAAGCCGACGTCGTCGACGGCGACGACGTCTCCGGTGTCATGCCAGCCGTCTTCGAGTGGTTCGAGCACACCGGGCTTCTCGGCCCTGAGATAGCCGGCCATGACATTGGGCCCACGCACGAAAAGCCGTCCGCCATCGTCGACACCGGGTACCGGATCGAGGCGATATTCCATGCCGGGCATGATTTTGCCGACGGTTCCGGAGCGGTTGTACATCGGCGTGTTGATCGAGATCACAGGTGCTGTTTCGGTGACGCCGTAACCCTCGAGGATGCGCACGCCGAACTTCTCCATATAGGTCATGCGCGTCGCTGCCTTGACCGGCTCCGCGCCAGCAAAGCAATAACGTATCGAGCGGAAGTCATAGGGGTGCGCGGTGCGCGCATAGCCGGCGAGGAACGTGTCGGTGCCGAAGATGATCGT
>NZ_JBFULQ010000983.1:0-1284 GCF_054049815.1 Mesorhizobium sp. P5_C1
GCTCTGGCGGGATGGGGTCGCGCTGACCAATCCTTGCCCAGTCTGTAGCGTCCGACGCGGGAGGAGACAGTAAAGCCGGGATTTAAAGGGCAACGCGGCGCTCATGGCCTTGCCTGATTGGAACCTGCGGAGATCGGCTTCGTTTGGCTGTAGCCATGGCAAAAATCGATCCGAGGACTGTCGCCAGTCTTTTGAGGGAATATGCGCAACGGGCGTCTATGCGCGGCGACAATCCCTATCGCACAAAGGCATACTTGCGCGCGGCAGACAGTCTGATGGCGCTGTCGCAACCGCTTGATCGGATCATTGCCGCCGGCGCCCTCACTAGGATCCCGGGGATCGGTGACGCGATCGCAGACATCGTGACCAAACTTCACCAAACCGGCACGCACCCAAGCCTTGAGAAGCTGCGCGAGGATGTTCCAGCGGGCGTGATGGAGCTGTTTGCCATACCCGGCCTTCGTCCCGATAAGATACTGAAGCTTCATCAGGCGCTCGGCGTGAACTCGCTGGCGGAGCTTGAGGCCGCAGCAAGAGAAGACCGCATACGCCCAGTCAAAGGCCTCGGCGCCGCGCTTCAGACAAAGCTCCTGCAGAACCTGGCCATCGTGCGAAGCGGCGAAACGCAACTTCACCTGCACAAGGCCGCCGCCCTTCTCGAACATGCGGTCATATCGGTGAAGCAAGCGCATCCAGAGTTTTCGCGCGTCGAAATTGCAGGTGACTTCCGGCGCGGTTGCGAGCTCGTTTCCGACTTCGCCCTGGTAGCGCAGGGCAGAAAGTCGACTAGTATCGAGGATACAACCCTCAGGCTTGTTGTCACGGACAGGAAGCACTTTGGCGCGAGCCTGCTCGAAGCAACCGGTTCGGCAGACCACCTTGAGCAACTGAAGACGTTCGCGGCCGACAAGGGATTCACCCTTAAGGCTGACGGGCTTCACCGCGGCAGAAAGCTGATCGCGTCAGAGACAGAGGAAGAAATCTACCAAGCTCTAAACCTGCAGTTTATCGAGCCTGAATTGCGCGAAGGCAGGGACGAGATTGAGCGAGCGGCAAAGCAGAAGCTACCCGCCCTCATTCGGGATGAAGATCTGCATGGCATCCTGCATTCTCACACGACCGCATCCGACGGCACCGAAACGCTTGAGGCAATGGCTGAAGCCACGCGCAGGCGCGGGTTCGAATACTATGGTGTCGCCGATCATTCGCAGTCCGCTCACTACGCAGGCGGCCTTTCGTTGCAGGAAATTGCTGAACAACACCGCGAAGCTGACCGGCTGAACA
>NZ_JBFULQ010000984.1:0-1273 GCF_054049815.1 Mesorhizobium sp. P5_C1
CTTGGCAAGGTCTAGCGATTTAGTGTTAAAGGAAAAATGCTGAAAAATCAGGAATTTAGAATAGCCATTGCACCTATGATGGATGGGGACGATAGGTAAATAAAATCAAATGGTTATAGAGGTTCATGTGCAAAAAATGCACACGAAAGTTCTGCTTCTCTTCTATTTTCGTTCCCACGACGAAGCCGCCGACAGCCCTATTTGGACGCTCTTTTGCCGACGATATTGACCGTTCCATTGCGGACGTTCGCTGCGATATCCGTGCCCTTTGTTGTCCGATACGGCGTCCAAGTTGCCTGGGGTTCCTGGAAGCTTTTCGAACTTGCTGTCTTGCGCCTCCAGTCGAAATGCGCGCTTCTGAAGGAGGTTAGGGTCCCTGGATCGCTGTGATGCAACCTTGATTCAACCACTGTGGGGTTCGAGTCGGTATTGCGCTACCGTCTTTCCCCCCGCGCATCGAACTGCCAGTTTAACCTTCGCTTACGGCTGAGCGAAGAGAGCCTCCACTCACCGCGCCCGCTGAGGGCTCAATCCTCTGCAATCGGCTCATCCCTTGACCCACGACCGACGCGCCATTCGTGAGAAAGATTATGTCCGACTGCTGGCCGCCATGGCTCATGTCGCTCTCCTCCGTCACGCCTCTCTATCTCCCGATGTCCACGAGATCCCCTGGCGCCACACCATGTGTCGGCGCTCACGTTTGCGCCCGATGATCCATGCTGGGAGGTTGTTTGCCGAGTCGATCAACCTAACTGCGGCAGGTTCCTGAACAACTCCAGCGCTTCGGGATTGGCGAGCGCTTCCTTGTTCTTGATGGCGCGGCCATGCACGACGTCGCGCACCGCAAGCTCGGTGATCTTGCCCGATTTGGTGCGCGGAATGTCTGACACGGCGACGATCTTTGCCGGCACGTGACGGGGGCTCGCCCCGGTGCGGATTTTCGACCGGATGCGCTTTTCCAGATCCTCGTCGAGCGTCACGCCCGCGGCCAGCCGCACGAACAGCACGACACGGACGTCATTGTCGAAATCCTGGCCGATGCACAGCGCTTCCAGAATCTCGGGCATCTGTTCGACCTGGTTGTAGATCTCCGCCGTACCGATGCGCACGCCGCCCGGGTTGAGCGTCGCGTCGGAGCGGCCATGAATGATCAGGCCGCCATGGGCGGTCCATTCGGCGAAGTCGCCATGGCACCAGACATTGTCGAAGCGCTCGAAATAGGCCGCCTTGTATTTCTTGCCCTCGGGATCGTTCCAGAAGCCGATCGGCATCG
>NZ_JBFULQ010000985.1:0-1272 GCF_054049815.1 Mesorhizobium sp. P5_C1
AACCAACTCCTACAAGCGTCTGGTGCCGGGCTACGAAGCGCCGGTGCTGCTCGCCTATTCGGCGCGCAACCGCTCGGCATCCTGCCGCATCCCGTTCGGCTCCTCGCCCAAGTCCAAACGCGTCGAGGTCCGCTTCCCCGATCCGGGCGCGAACCCCTACCTCGCTTTCGCCGCCATGCTGATGGCCGGTCTCGACGGCATCAAGAACAAGATCCATCCCGGCCAGCCGATGGACAAGGATCTCTACGACCTGCCGCCGAAGGAGCTGAAGAAGATCCCGACCGTCTGCGGTTCGCTGCGCGAAGCGCTGCAGAGCCTCGACAAGGATCGCGGCTTCCTGAAAGCCGGCGGCGTCTTCGACGACGATCAGATCGACAGCTACATCGAGCTGAAGATGGCTGAGGTGATGCGCTTCGAAATGACCCCGCATCCAGTCGAGTACGACATGTACTACTCGGTCTAAGATTCGACAGACTATTCAAGCCCTTGAAAGAGTTCCCTCTTTCAAGGGCTTTTTGCTGCGCTCCGATGGGCCCCGCCTGTACCGACAGGTCCGCGCCCATCGCGATGGACGCACCTTTGCCTTTGAGCTTTTCGGCGTGTGTGAATGCCTGGGTTGCTGAGCCCGCGTTTCATGGGCTGGCAGAAACAGTTCGGTCGATGGTGAACATGAAAGCCAGGAGCGAGCGGCGCACTGCCTCAGGCTACAGTGACCGCTCGTCCGGCGCCCACGCCTATGCTGCCGTTCAAGTAAACCCCGCCCGTCCGAACAGCATCGCGTGACGTAACCCCAAGCGCTTCGAATACGCATGCTGCACTGCGATCTGTCAACGCCGCCAAACCGGCTGCGGACAGCCGATTCCGCAACATGAACAGATGGTTATGGAAGGGTGCGAGGTCACGGATAGTGCTCAAAATGCCAGTTTTCCGGGCTTTCTGGCGGGCTGCCGCCGGAAACTGGAACAGTGGCAGCCAAGGGCTCGACCGGATTCGCGACCGCCTGCATTGCCTGACTTTTTCTGGGTATGTTTTGCCCGAGGCCCGATCCGCCGGGCAACGGCAAAAAAGAACCCCAGCTTTCGCCGGGGTTCTTGGATGGACTTGGATGAATCTCAGACTGTCACGGCATGGACGTGAAGTCCCGATTCGAATGACTATGCGGCTGCCGAAACCTCAGCGCTCGCCGGCACCGAGGCGATCGTCTTCAGAATCTGCGAGGCGATCTGGTAGGGGTCGCCCTGGGAATTCGGACGGCGATCTTCCAGATAGCCC
>NZ_JBFULQ010000986.1:0-1271 GCF_054049815.1 Mesorhizobium sp. P5_C1
GTTCTGGAGACGGGTGCCGATGTCGGGCTCGGCTTCGACGGCGACGGCGACCGCTGCGGCGTGGTCGACAACGAAGGCAACGAGATTTTCGCGGACAAGGTCGGCGTCATGCTGGCGCGAGACATCTCCGGCCTGCACCCGAAATCCGCCTTCGTCGTGGACGTCAAGTCGACGGGCCTTTTTATGACAGATCCCGTCCTCCTGCAGAACGGTGCAAGGACGGATTACTGGAAGACCGGGCACTCCTACATTAAGAGGCGTGTTGCCGAACTCCATGCCATCGCTGGTTTCGAGAAGTCGGGGCATTTCTTCTTCAACCCGCCGATTGGACGCGGCTACGACGACGGGCTCCTGACCGCGATCGCCGTCTGCGAGATGCTCGACCGCAACCCGGGTAAGACACTCGCCGACCTTTACCGCGATCTGCCGCTGACCTTCGGCACCCCGACCATGTCGCCCCACTGTCCGGACGAGGTGAAATACGGCGTGGTCGCGAAAGTTGTCGGGGAATTCACGAAAATGAAGGGGGACGGGATCGAGTTCGCCGGCCAGCCGCTGGCCAATCTCGTCACCGTGAATGGGGTGCGCGTGGTTGCCCAGGACGGCACATGGGGTCTGGTCAGGGCTTCGTCGAACAAACCGGAGATTGTCGTCGTGGTGGAAAGCCCCGTCTCGTCGGAACGACGCCGCGAGATGTTCGAGGCTCTCGATGCCGTGCTGCGCCGCAATCCAGAGGTCGGAGCCTACAACCAGACATTCTGATGGGTATTGGCTGAGAGGAATTGGACCATGCCGGACCGGATCGTAAGTTTCGTCATGAGCGGGGGCGTCGGCTCACGGCTGTGGCCGCTTTCGCGCGAAGACAATCCCAAGCAATTCCACGACCTTTCGGGCGACGGCTCCATGCTTGCGAAGACTGTTCGACGCCTCAAGGCGCGGCCGGACGGTGAGACGCCGATCTACCTGATAGCGTCCGAACGGCATGCCGACCGCGTCATCTCGGACATTGCTCCGCTCGGCCTGAACGGCGGCAGACCGATCTTCGAGCCGGTCGGCCGCAATACCGCCGCCGCGGTCGCCATAGCCACCCTGCAAACGATCTCCGAACATGGCGCCGACACGCTTGTGCTGGTGGTCCCGTCCGACCATCAGATTTCGACCGAAGCGCAATTCTGGGAAACCGTCGAGGCGGGCGTGCCTGCCGCCGATGCAGGAAGTATCATCGTGTTCGGCATCAAGCCGACGCATCCCGAAACCGGATATGGCTACAT
>NZ_JBFULQ010000987.1:0-1269 GCF_054049815.1 Mesorhizobium sp. P5_C1
GTGATCCTGTATTTGTGAGGCTGAAGCGAAAATATTCTCCCTGCTTCATCGGCTCTATGCCCGATGACACCACCGGAGCCTCGCCCTCCACGCTTGTCTTGCCGTTCTCGGTCTTAACTGTCACACGGACAAGAGAAACCGTGACCGCACCTGCCAGCGGGGAAACGCTGTTCGTCAGCGCGCGCAGGTTTTCCTGTCGGGCTATCTTCTCGAGCGCGCCCGTAATGCCATCGACAGCGGCACCGTCGTCCTTTGCCGAAACCGTGTAGCCATGCATGGCCCCAACCTGGTCTCGCGGCGTGATGTAGTAGACCTTGTCGCAGCCGGGGCTGAGCGTTTTGCGTTCCTCCATCGGAACAAGCTTGCCACCGTTCAGGCACCCCATGGCGATCACCATCGTCGCCTGGCCTAGATCCTGCACCGGCCGCACCAGCGCATTGTCGCGTAGTCGATCAGCGAGCGCTGCCTTTATCGGCAGGACCGCCGCAGCGATGCCCAGCTCTGGAGGTGGATCGGCAATAGCCACCGCAACCTTTTGCTCAACGGAATAGGGCGAGACGATTCGAACTTTCGACGCAGTGGTCACAGGCTCGTTCGGGGCTTTGACCAGTTTGGCAACCGAAGTCGCGACGTCGGACGAAATTACGACCGCGTTCGCGATCTTGCCGTCCTCACCGACCAGCTTGGTTGCCTTGCTGGAATACACGGCCAGGATTGCTCCTGGTTGAATCCCCTGCGCCTGGCCAACTGCGACCGAAATCTGGTCCTGCGTCACACTTGTGACCGAAATGAAGGGGGGCTGGCGGGTTCCTATTCCGCCCAAAACCACCCTGTCGAAGTCTCCTTCCGCCTGTGGATGCTGGGATGGCGCGCGTTTTTGGACATACCTCTCGGCTTGCATCACTGCTTCGCGATAGGTCAGCTGTGGAGATCGCTTGAGCGTCTGGACCAGATAGTAGGTCAGCAGCCCATGATACTGCGAACCCGATGCGGTAGCGACAAGATCCTCGTTGGACACTTCATCGGCCCGGGACCCTTCGATGATCGAGTATGAGCGGCCTGAATCCGCGATCGACGCATCCTTGCCGTGACGCTCAGCAGGCGCATCCTTCAGCAGCCTACCGTCCAGCGGCGCCATGCGGGCAGCAAGCGTGGGCTCTTTTGAAATCGTGCCTGAGTGGCAGCTGTCAAAGATCAGCACGATGTTATGGGAGTATTGCTTGAGCTGGGTCAGCCAGGCCTCGATTTCATCGTCGCGTATGTCGGTGC
>NZ_JBFULQ010000988.1:0-1269 GCF_054049815.1 Mesorhizobium sp. P5_C1
CGGGTCGATTCCTTGTTCATGTCGGCATCGACGAGCTGGCCGACACCACGGTCGATGGAGTCCATCAGGCTCTGGGTGAAGGTCTTCTGCAGGTCGATGCTGCTCTTGGCCGAACCGAGGATGGTTGCGGAATCGGTCAACTGCGCCATGACCTTGTCGATCCTGGTCACCATCTGGGTGATGATGTCGTCGGTTACGCCGGCCGCGGTGATGTCGAGGTTGTAGGCGGAGATGTTGTCGACCTTGGGGACGACCGCTCCCGCCGCCGCCTGACCAGCAGTGTTTGCCGCGATGTCCGTTGCTCCGCCAGCGAGCGCGGTCGCATAGGCGTTGTCATACAGGGTCTGGGCGGCTCCCGTGGCATAAATCGAAGTCTGGCGATCGAGGGTGCCGCGATTCTTGACCTCGGTGGCAAGGCCGTAGTCGAAAAGCTTGGTGCCCTCGACATCGATGTCGATCGTTCCGATCGAGACGGCGCCCGACGAGGAGCGATTGAACGAGGACACGATCTGGGAGTCGGCCTGGACGCCATCATTGGGGACGGCAGTCTGCTTGGAGGTTACCGCAAGGAAGTTCGAGCCTGAGAAGGTCGCCGCATCGGCAAAGGACTTCATCTGCGCCTGAAGCGCATTGATCTCGGTCTGGGTTTTCGCCTTGGCGGCATCCGTCTGGCCGACGGTCGAAAGCAGCTTGGTCTTGATCTGGCCGATCGTGGTCAGCACATTGTTCATGCCGGTGTAGGCGGTGTCGACTTTCGAGGCGCCGAGGCCGAGTGCATCCTGCACCGTCGACAGGGCCGAGTTGTCCGAGCGCATCGTGGTGGCGATCGACCAGTAGGCGGCGTTGTCCGAGGCCTGCGAGACCCGATAGCCCGTCGAGATGCGAGCCTGCGTCTGTTCGAGTGACTTGTTGGTGGCGCTGAGGCTTTGAAGTGCGGTTAACGCCGCAGCGTTTGTCATGATGCTCGCCAAGAAAGTCGCTCCTTCTCAAAAACCGACATGCTCAGACATGCCGGACAGGCCTGTTCAACGGGTGGCATCGTGCCGGTCGGACCGATTCGCCAACGGTCGTAAGCTATTGGTTAACCATAACTAGCGCGGCATGGTTAACAGCCTGTTAAAAGCTGGCCTTTGAGAGTTAAGGAACGAGCATTGTGCGAGGCTTGCAAGGGCAAGTCGAGCAAACGCAAATCGGGCCGCGCTTTTGGCGCGGCCCGATGTTTAGTGCGAACTGTGATCAGGCGAAGGCGATTAGCCGCGGAAGAGCGAC
>NZ_JBFULQ010000989.1:0-1265 GCF_054049815.1 Mesorhizobium sp. P5_C1
CCCATATAGTCGCCGAAGCCGGCCTTGGCATAGGCGAAGACGCCGGAATCGATATCCGGTTTCTTCTCGGCCAGCGCCTGGAACACCCGGGCCAGCATGTACATGCCGGTTCCGGCTATCATCCAGGCGATGATGGCGCCGAACGGGCCCGTCGCGGTGGCGAACCTGCCGGGCAGATTGAAGATACCGGCCCCGATCATCGATCCGACAACCATTGCGATCAGGGCGAACAAGGACAGCTTCTGCTCGGACTTACTTGCCACGTGCCTCTCCCGAGTGATCGGAAATCATCTGTGCGTGAGCCAACGAGCGGGCTGGAATTTCAGTACAAACCGAACCCTATGCTTTTGGCGTGGTCGTGAAATTAGCTGAGAGTCTCATTCCTGTGCATCGCGTCTCTATTTCGAAGCCTCGACGCAATACACCGCCGCAGTGGAGTTACATCGGCTGGACTTGTGACTTTCTCCGATGCAGCATCGGGTGAGCGACCTGGACCGGTTTAGCAATTCGGACGGATTTCGCTTGTACAATTGACGACCGGCTCGAGACGCRGCCATGGCATCCCAGACCTCGCAGAAGCTTTCGCTCGCGGCGCTAACGGCGATGGTGGTCGGATCGATGATCGGCGCCGGCATATTTTCGCTGCCTCGTACCTTCGGCAACGCAACCGGACCAGTCGGCGCAATCATCGCCTGGTGTATCGCCGGGACCGGGATGTATACGTTGGCCCGCGTCTTTCAGGCGCTCGCGGAGCGCAAGCCAGAACTCGATGCCGGCATCTTTGCCTACGCAAAAGCCGGCTTCGGTGACTACGCTGGTTTCCTTTCTGCGTTTGGCTATTGGTTGGTTGCCTGCATTGCCGACGTCTCATATTGGGTTCTGATCAAGTCGACACTCGGCGCGTTCTTCCCGGTTTTTGGCAATGGTGACACGGTCCCTGCAGTGGTGGTCTCGTCGATCGCACTCTGGCTGTTCCACTTCACGATCCTGCGCGGGATCAAGGAAGCTGCCGTCATCAACACCGTTGTTACGGTCGCAAAAATCATTCCCATCCTTACCTTCATTTTCATTCTGGCCGGAACGTTCAAGGCGAACATCTTCGTCAGCAACCTATGGGGCGGAGAGCTGGCATCTCGAAGCGGTCTCTTTGAGCAAATCCGAGCGACCATGCTGGTCACAATCTTTGTGTTCATTGGGATTGAGGGAGCAAGCGTCTATTCTCGCTATGCCAAGGAACGCTCCGAGGTCGGCAGGGCGACGATCGT
>NZ_JBFULQ010000990.1:0-1264 GCF_054049815.1 Mesorhizobium sp. P5_C1
GACATCGTTTCGGACTTGATCGGTCCCGAACTCCACAGATTGGTTGGCTTCAATCTCTTGAGGACAACGATGTAGGGTACGCGCTCGCCTTTATTGTCGAGCATGATATGTTGAATGACGCCGTCATTGTTCTGGTCGAGAGGCAGCGACGCGATTGCCGGCTGCACACTTCCCCGCAGGGACCTCTCCAGGCCAGTGACGCCTTGCGTGCCCGCATCGCTCGATGAAGTCAGGCCGATGATAGCCTGGCCCGACGGATTGATCGCCACCACGTTGCCAGTCGACATCGTAAGGAAGCCGAACCCGGTTTCAGCGATCTTCACACGTTCGACGACTTGCGCGAGCTGGTCGAGAGTGATGTCTGCCCCCGCAGTACCGGCGATGCCGGTGCGATCGCGCGTCCACAGCGGATGGAAAAAGCTGACGATCAGCTTTCCCGTGATTGCATCGGTGTAAGGCGCTGTCTGGGTAATGTCGTCAGGGACGGGACGAGAGGCCGGATTCCCGGCCCATTGCTGCCATGAACCATAGATACCCGGAAAAAAGAACTCCCAGAACTCCGCCTTGTTGTGGCCGGGATAGAGCTTGTCGAAGGTCTGTGCCTGGTCCGTATACGGAACCGTCCTGAAGATCGGCCTTTCCTTTGGGCCAATATAGTACATCTGCAATTTGGACGACCCGCTGGCCATGAGAGTCGGCGCGACGAGATCGATCACGGTACTGTCTTCTATTTCCTTCTGAACGCTCGACAGCGGGGTGTGGTCGGCACCCAGCAGGTAGCCCCAGACGCTTACCACCGAAGGCGCGCCCGGCAGATTCTGCGCCCAATCGCCCCGCGCGTCGTAGACGACCTTCACGGAGCCGGGCGCCTCATGCGAAAGAGTCGCTCCGACCTGTTGCTGCCTGCTCGGATCGTCGATCTGGGCCTGCAGCACGCCGGCCAGCGCCTTGACGTCGCCATGAACGCGGTCGAGCAGCAGGTCGACGCTCAACGCCGTCGATTGGGCATAGGAACGAATGTATTCCTGGTTTGCGGTCGTCAGGCCCTCGCCGACTTCCGATGTGGCATCGCGCGACAGCTTCTGAACGTTCCAAAGCGCCAGACCACCGCTCAGCAGGAGGTCGAACAGTACGGCGCCGCCAACGACCAATACGAATTTCGCTCGAAAGGAGCGCAGGCCGAAGCGCGGTGTGGGCTCATCGTGGGCGTTCATTGCGGCCGTCGCCCCGATGCGACCCAAATCGGCCAACCGGCGTAACCCTT
>NZ_JBFULQ010000991.1:0-1260 GCF_054049815.1 Mesorhizobium sp. P5_C1
GGCGGAACGCAATGCTGTGGGGCTCGTTGCTGACTCGTGATTGGCAGTCAAACCTGGCTGCCAAATTGGCGCAAGAAGGAAAGATTTTGTCATGAAGAAATATCTTGTCAGTGCAGTCGCAGGCCTCGCGCTGGTCGCTGGGATTGGTACTGCCTTCGCGGAAAACGTCGTAATTCTCAAGCCGGAACAGCAGACGGTGGTTCGCGAATACATCCACAAGCAGAAGCTCGCATCCGTCAGCCTGCTGGGTGTCGAACTCAACGTCGGCACGGCGCTTCCGGACACGGTGGAGCTTCACGCCATCGAGGTGCCCGACGTCAAATACAAGTACACGGTCGTCGGCGACCACGCCGTTCTCGTGGATCCTGATACCCGCAAGGTCGTGCAGATCATCGAGTAGACCTGCCGCAGCAGGCGAGCCCGCTTCGCGATCTATTTCGGGAAGCGGGCTCCATGAATTTCTCCGTTGCAGTCATATGAGGAATCACTAATGTTCACGGACAAAGAGACCCGGTTTTTGGAGGCGGGCATGCTCCTGGCAGTGCCTGTCTGCGTGGCGGTCACCGCGCTGATCGCTGTCTTCGCCTTGGCCAGGCTATGATGGACAATATGGCAGGCTGCCGACGCGATCTCGAGGCTTGGCAAGTCGGGAACGGGGACGGTTAGCATGAACCGCTTCCTGTTCGTCGCGGCCGACTTTCTTTCCCGGCCCCCGGGYTTCTATGTGATGCTCATAGCCATGGTACTTTGCACTGCGCTGGTGCCTTTCGGGCTGACAAATGCGGTTACSTATGCSCTGTCGGTYGCGGCCATCGTGATCACCGGTGTYGTCCTSATACAGGGCTATCGCGACACCGCCGCCATCCACGCCAAACTCRATGAGATCATCRTTGCYCTTGAYGAAACCCGAAACGACGTTGTCGGGYTGGAGCATTCTGACCCAGAGGAGATCAAGGAAAAGCTTGTGAAGCTCGAAGAAGAAGCAGGGAAAGCATTGGCCACGTTCCAATCATTATCAGATAATCGAGAGCGTCCGGATCAATAGGAGGAGATCATGAATAATATCATTTGGCTCATTGGAGCGGTAGTCGTCGTATTATTGATACTAAGCTTTTTTGGCCTTCGGTAAGCCTACGACGAGTCATCAACGGCATGCGGATACCGTTCTAGATGATCGGAGACACTCCTAGGATCGGCTGCAGTCGATGCAAGGTGCCCTTGGGCGGCGTCAGCGAGCCGCGAGGGTCCGATCTCTTATCT
>NZ_JBFULQ010000992.1:0-1258 GCF_054049815.1 Mesorhizobium sp. P5_C1
GGCCAATGGCGGGGGCACCGACAATGTGCAGGCCTATGTCAGCTTCAACCTATCGGGACAGGCGCTGGAGAACTTGGCGCTGCGCGGCGCGGCCTCGATCAACGGCACCGGCAATTCCGCTGCCAACATCATCACCGGCAACAGTGGCAACAACGTCATCAACGGCCTTGCCGGCGCCGACACCATGAGTGGCGCTCAAGGCAACGACACCTACTATGTCGACAATGCCGGAGACCATGTCATCGAGGCCAACGGCGGTGGCACCGACAATGTGCAGGCCTATGTCTCGTTCAATCTTTCCGGCCAGGAGCTGGAGAACCTGGCGTTGCGCAGCGCGGCTTCCATCAATGGCACAGGCAACTCGACTGCCAACATCATCACCGGCAATTCGGGCAACAACATCATCAACGGCCTGCTCGGCAACGACACGCTGTCCGGCAGCACCGGTCATGACACCTTCGTCTTCACCACGGCGCTGAACGCTTCTGCCAATGTCGACCGCATCACCGACTTCTCAGTGGTCGACGACACAATCCAGGTCGACAATGCGATCTTTGCAGCGCTTGGCGGCAACGGCACGCTGACGGCGGAACAGTTCGTTAAGAACACCACCGGCCTTGCGGGTGACGGCAACGATCATATCATCTATGAGACGGATACCGGCTGGCTCATCTATGACAGCAACGGCAGTGCGGCGGGTGGTTCCACCCATTTCGCCACGCTTGCCGCAAACCTGGCGCTGACCAACGCCGATTTCGTCGTAGCCTGAACGTTAAGCGGGGGCATGTGGCAATTCAGATACAGAACCGCGGCGGCACCCGGCCTGCCCCAGCGGGATTGTCCGCGCCCAGCCGTGCGCTAAGGTCGTGCGCTGCGGCACTGGCTTGCGTTGCCGTGTTCTCGGGAATGATCAACCTGCTTGGCCTGACCGGCTCGCTCTACATGCTTCAGGTCTATGACCGTGTCCTGCCTTCGCACAGCATTCCGACCCTGACAGTGCTCTCGATCGCCATGGCGGGACTTTACATCGCCTATGGTCTGCTTGATCTCCTGCGGCTCAGGCTGCTTGCCCGGATCGGCAGGCGTTTCGACACCAGCCTGCAACCGGCTGTCTTCGCTCTCTCGGTCTCGCTCCCTCTCAGGTCCGGTCAGGAAGGCACACGCCTTCAGCCGATCGGCGATCTCGACCAGATACGCAGCTTCATTTCGGGATCGGGCCCGACAGCCTTCTTCGATCTGCCCTGGCTGCCCTTCTATC
>NZ_JBFULQ010000993.1:0-1255 GCF_054049815.1 Mesorhizobium sp. P5_C1
TCGTTGCCCAGTGGGGCAAGACACATGTCCAAACGTTGCGGGAACTCGTCAGGACGCTGCAGGCCAGCAGGACGCCCATCCTGGGCGTGCTCCTGACGAAGGCCCGCGCGATGAAGTCCAAGCCCCGCATGAAACTGGTGGCGAGACATTCCTCCCTCGGAGGTCGCAAAAGCGTGTAGGGGGATCATTCCTTGGGATTAGGGGGTAGCCCTGGAGCGTCACGCTACCTCCTTTGCCTTTCTTGCCGACAAGCCCCGACCTTGGAAGAGTGATCGGAACAATTCGAACAGCAACCGTCCCATGTCAACAAACACCTTCGAGTCGCATCAGGGAACCCCGATCTGGGTTCAGCCGCCTCTTCCCGTGGCGGCTGACAGCCGAACGGCAGTCCTGCACGTTGTTCCTGCGCCCGACCACAACAGTGCCGGGGCAGTATTGACAGACCTGTCGCCCGCCATCAGGACGGGAACGACGAACCCTCCCATCGGAGGTCTCCTGAAGCGGCTCATGGATCTGGTCATAGCGGGCACGGCGCTTGTCATGGCTGCGCCTGTGATGATCGTCGTTGCCCTGCTGATCAGGATCACGGCAGGAGGCCCGGCAGTGTTCTCGCACAGCCGTATCGGGTTCGGGGGAAAGCCATTCGATTGCTATAAGTTCCGCTCGATGGTTGCCAATTCGGAAGAAGTTCTGAAAGCATATCTCGAAGCCAACCCGCATGTCTGCAAGGAGTGGGAAGAGACCCACAAGATCAGGAACGACCCTCGCGTCACGCTGCTTGGGTGGATGCTGCGCAAGTCGAGCCTCGACGAACTCCCCCAGCTCTTCAACATCATCCGTGGCGACATGAGCTGCGTGGGCCCAAGGCCCATCGTAAAGGACGAACTCATACGCTACGGCGACCACCTGGGGGAATACCTTCGGACAAGGCCGGGACTCACCGGTCTCTGGCAGGTGAGCGGAAGAAGCAGCATGGACTACGCCAACCGCGTGGCGCTCGACAGCCAGTATGTGCGGAACTGGTCGATCTGGCTCGACATCGTGATCTTGTTCAGGACGATTTTCGCAGTGATGCGCTTCGACAGGGCTGCCTGAAGTCCCGACCGCTCACCCTTCCGTCCGCTTCCAGTGGACGGACAGCGACAGGCCGACGATGTAGGCGCAAGCCAATACGAATGCCAGGATCAGGAATTTGGTGACGGTCACATGGCCGGGCAACCCAAGGCCATTCCAGGCAAAGCTTCCGATCACAAGC
>NZ_JBFULQ010000994.1:0-1255 GCF_054049815.1 Mesorhizobium sp. P5_C1
CCGTCAAGGATCTGGGGAGCGCTTGCCGCGGCAAAGGACGCTGCTCCAGATTTTCAGGCCGGCGATCGGTGAAGGCATCACTGCTGTAGGTCGGATTGGCGACACGCAGCTTCCGGCTTCGCCAGGAGCGTTCAGATGTCCTTGTTCTTATTGGTGAGACCGTGGACAAGCAGCATGACCAGGATGATCGCACCGAAGATCATCTCGCGCGCGGCAGCGGGCATCTGCATCACCGAAAGGATCGACGACAGAAGCGTGATGAAGATCGCACCGGCGAAGGTGCCGATGTAGTTCCCTCGACCACCCTGAATGGAGGTTCCCCCGACCACCACAGCCGAGATGACCGGCATAAGATAAGGGTCGCCCATGCCCTGATAGGCCTGGTTGGTGTAGCCGAGCAGCAGGATAGCGCCGAAACTCGAAAACACTCCGGCAAGGACGAAGGTCGCCACTGTTACCAGACGCACCCGCGCCCCGGCAAGAAACACTGCACGTCGCGAATTGCCCAGTGCATAGAGGTAGTTGCCATAGACGGTACGCCGGAGCATCCAGACTGTGATCACGGCGACACCGAGCCATACGAGAAAGGCGTTGGGGATGCCGAAGGTCCGACCGATCGCCGCCTGCGTCGCCAGCCAGGGGACCTCGCCGTTGGGACGGCTGTTTCCGGTGTAGAAAACCGTGGCGCCAAGCAGCATGGCGTTGACCGCTAGCGTCCAGACCATCGCGGGTACGCGAAAAACGGCAACACCGATGGCGTTCAAGAGCCCAACACCCATGCCAAAGCATAGGCCCAGCGGAATTGCCAGGCTGGCGATCACGGGATTGGAGCTGCCAGAGGCCGAGATGACGACAATCGCCGTGCCAGTGATCGTCCACGGCACCGAAAGGTCGATCTCGCCCAGCAGGATCACCAGCATGGCACCGGTTGCGATGATACCAAGAAAGGCGGCGATCTGAAGCTGCTGTAGAATGTAGCCGGGCTTCAGGAAGCCGGGGTACAACAGCGAACCGCCCAACAGCAGAGCGACGCAGCCCAGCGCAATCAGCAGGACCGATACGTGGTCCCGGCTTAGCCAGCGACGGGATTTGTAGGACGTAGCGCTTTGTGCGGCTGCATCAGTCATCAGCGGTACAACTCAAGCCGGCTGCGCACCCGGAAAACGCCGAGCGCGCCGAGTGCAATTGCGGTTGCGAGGATCAATCCCTCGAAGAACGGTTGCGCCAACGGCGGCAGCCCGGAGAAGAACATCAG
>NZ_JBFULQ010000995.1:0-1254 GCF_054049815.1 Mesorhizobium sp. P5_C1
TATTCAGGCTTGGTCGCTGACCTGCGTCGCCGAAAATTCGATCTCACCATTGACGTAACCGACTCGAAGACATCACGGATATTGCACAGGTCAATCGGCGCCCCCCTGCGCGTTGGATACAATCCCCCGGAAAAGCCCATGAAATTTTGGGAAGTTCAGCCTGCTAATATATTTGCTGAAACCTTCGGCCATGGAGGCGCGCACTACTTGTACCGATATCTGTCCCCGCTTGAAGCGCTTGGGATAGAATTGCGAGAAGTGACACCGAGGCTTGAACCCACACCAGTCGGGCGAAGCGCATCTACCCAGATTCTGGCGCAAAGCAATCTGGCCGTAAAGGCTTTCGTCGCAGTACACGCTGGAGCAAGGTTCGAAGGGCGGTGTTGGCAACCTGAACGGTTCGCTGCAGTAATCGACGAGGTTTATGCAACCAAGGGCCTGCGGTCATTGCTGATTGGTGGACCTGATGAGAGCGCGACCGCGCAAGCTATATTGAATGCGGCAGCGTCGCCATTGGTGAGCGTTGTTGGCAAAGCCTCGCTTGAGACACTAACAGCATTGCTTTCGGATGCATTTATCTTTCTGGGAAACGAGAGCGGCCCAATGCACCTGGCTGCGTCAGTCGGAACTCCGGTTGTGGGCCTGTATGGCCTGACGCCCCCCGACATCTGGGGGCCTTTTGGGGTGCTTCACCGCACCGTTGAGCCGCCGTTGCCTTGCCAGTGTGTTGCGCCCGGATTGTGCAAACCCGACAACCCGGGCGGCGTCTACTGCGTTCATCGACTACCAGTTGCCAAGGTTGCTCAAGCGACACGAGACTTGATAGACGCAGTGAGACAACTGGCCAATAAGACGGCCAATTGACCTCCAGCCATGACCGGCTCGCTTGAAACCGTGAAGAAGGCCCTGCAGGCCTATGTCGACAAGGATCGTGCACGTCCGGCGACGTCAGCTTCCAGACGCTAACGCGACCTTGTGCGCTCACCGATCAATGCCGCTTCGCCTCGGGCGCTGGCCTTACTACCCAGCTAAACGCTTGGCAGAAATTAGATTGCCAACTATCGAACAAGAGGAAGTCTAATCCGGAACGACGCACCACCGTGATCCTGATTTTTCGCACGCATCAGCCCACCGTGCGCCTCGACAATGTTGCGCGCGATGGATAGCCCCATGCCCATGCCTTCCGCCTTGGTTGTGAAAAACGGTTCGAAGACCTGTTCTAATTTGTCGTCGGGAATGCCCGGTCCGCTATCA
>NZ_JBFULQ010000996.1:0-1254 GCF_054049815.1 Mesorhizobium sp. P5_C1
CATTGGACGAGGAATGACCTTGGAGTTATCGAGTCCGATCATCATCGTCATATCGGACTTCAAGGATGCCCAGAACCTGGATTTGAGTTCGGCGGGGGCTGGCATAGGCGTTTCCTTTCGAATTGGCGAAAGGGGACAAACGACTGTTGGGCATGTCGGTTCCGAAGGGGCCGGCGATTGGTCCGGTGGTTCGTGTGTTTTGAGCACCACGTCTACGCGGCCGTCAGTACAGACGAAGGTGGTCCGCCGCGTTCGCTAGGGCAGCCTGTCTGCAGTTTTCGCTTGCGAGAAAATGCTATGGTAGCTTATCAATTGGCTATGCCTTGGCGATGCCTTCTGTCCTCTTAATGAGCGTCCATCGGCGCAATTGGGATGGCCGAAAATAGMAGGTCCTTGGTCGCCACGGGGTGCGTAAGTTCGAATGCGGGAGATTGCGAATTGAGCCAGTCAGCGCCGAGACGCTTGGTGATCGGAATAAGTGGCGCTTCGGGAGTCGTGTACGGTATACGACTGCTTGAGCTTGGACGAGAACTCGAGTTGGAGACGCATCTGGTCATGACGAAGTCAGCCAAGATTGCTACCGCTCACGAATCTTCAACGAAGGTCAAGGACATAGAAGCACTGGCCAGCGTCGTTCACTCGGCTGACGACATAGCGGCTTCCATTTCGAGCGGCTCCTTCAAGACCCTTGGTATGATCGTTGCGCCCTGTTCCATACGAAGCCTTTCCGAAATTGCCCATGGCACGACATCGAGCCTCTTGACCCGAGCGGCAGATGTGGTCCTGAAAGAGCGTCGCAGACTGGTGCTCATGGTGCGCGAAACGCCGCTCCACCTTGGGCACCTGCGTAGCATGACCCTGGCGACCGAAGCCGGCGCTATCATCATGCCGCCGGTCCCGGCCTTCTACTCAAAGCCGGAGACCATCGCCGATATCGTCGACCACACTGTTGGGCGAGCACTTGACCTGTTCGGTTTCGATGTCTCGGGACTTCGGCGCTGGTCCGGACATTGACGCGACTGGTCCCAAGCAGATCCTAAGCTGCGCGCCGATCAATCCAAGGTGACATTGATGTTCTTGAGCTGCGTGCAGGCCAGGAGTTCCTCGATGGATTCCTCGCGGCCGAGTCCCGATTGCTTATAGCCGCCAAACGGTGCGCCCAAATAGTGTGCGCTGCTGTTGTTGATCCAGATGTAGCCGGCTTCGATGCGCGCGGCCGCTTTATGAGCGGTTGATAGATCGCGGGTCCAGATC
>NZ_JBFULQ010000997.1:0-1253 GCF_054049815.1 Mesorhizobium sp. P5_C1
GATTCGTCCACATGAGACGGCAATGCGCGCACGCGCAGAGGCTTAAGAGACCCGCGTTGGGACTCTTCGTGCCAGGCGGAACTAGGAGCGCACTTCATGGAACAAACGGCGCGGTGGCATCCAGCCTTCTTGGCACTGAGAGGCGCTTCCATCGGTCGTCAGAAACTCCCGGCTGAGCGGCGCTACAAATTGTCGATGTCGATCACTAACGCTAAGCTTCTGCCTTACATTCGTCGGTTCCTGGCGCTCGAAGCCAATCGCAAAGAATAGGGTACGGTGATCAGCACCACAATGCTCAGTTCGGCGCGAGCGGTCGGACTTTCATCGGCCCCTTTCGCCCATTTCAGCCTGCCCGCCGGAATGCGGCTGTGCGGAGGAAATCCGGTATGTCTTGCTGAGAAACACGCTGGCCAGGAGCGCCATTAAAACGCCGCCGCCTGGTGCGGCCAGAAGAGCCACGCTCCAGCCGTACAAGGGGGCGAGGACAGCAAAAGTGACGAGCTCACCGACTATTGCCAACATCAGGACGAAAATCATAGCTGGTTCCGTGAAATCATACGCGGAAAAACCAAGGCACTAGGTTCCTGAAGAACTGGTCAAGGCGCCGTTGTCCAAGCCGCCGCCCAGCCCGCAGTAATTCTGAGCACACTGCGACAATAGTTTTCCAAGGTAGGCCCTGCCAGCAATAATAGCTAGCGCCGCAGACAGTTCATTGACGCCGATCAGCGCCCCCGCATCCAACTTCGGCAGGCTTTAGAACGTTCGCTCGCACTACGATAAACGAACCGCGCAAGTGGCGGGTGACATTAGCCCTCCCTTCGCCGCCTGGTCAAGGTAGCGGACGCCGCCGCACCACATTTTCGCCCGCGGCAAACTCCTTCGGAAGGGCGACCCGTCTTTACGCTGGCGGACGACCACATGTCCGATCCCGATGATCTTCCATTCGCCTATCCGGAGATAGTGGCGAATGTGGCTGTGGTGCTCCTTTCATGAGGGTCAGAGCACAGAACCTTGACGTTCTCGCCTTCAATCTCGTCGGCTCCCCGAGCGGAACACCCATGAACCGTTCGGCGTGCTGGCGGTTCGCGAGGCAATCTATCTTGGTGGCCAGCGCGAGCCTCTCGTTCTCCCGCTCTACAGCTGCTGAGAAAACCCGCCTCGCGAACCTCGGACGGCCTGGAACATAATCTGCCGGTCTCATCTCTGGCAAATCGCCGGAACACGCGAACGACTTCGCCGGCGCAGGATAAGAT
>NZ_JBFULQ010000998.1:0-1244 GCF_054049815.1 Mesorhizobium sp. P5_C1
CGATAGGCCTCATAGCCAAGCATGCGGTTAGCCGAGCGCAACGGGTCGAGCGCGGTCGCAAACGCGATCATGGTGAAATCGGGAATAAGAAAGAATACAAACGATCGCTTGATCGGATGCTTTACGGCGTTCAAGGGAACCTCACGCAGCCATGACGCGAACAGGATGTCGCGATTAGCATAGCGACATCAGGAAAAACCATGTCTGTCAATCGGCTACGCGGCCAGGACACGATTAAATTTGCGACATGGGTCGCAAATGGGCAATCGGGTGTTCAGCGAGGCCTGCACGCGACGCCCAACTGTTCAGGAACAGGCAGATCACGCCTTGCGGCGAAAACAAAAACGCCGCCTTGGGAGGAACCAGGCGGCGTTGCAGTTTTAAAGCAGCGGCAGGGAAACGCTGCCTGCAAGAAAAGTTCAGGCGACGAAGCCGAGGCGCGCCGCAGCCATCGCGCCGGTCTGGCCGGGCATGGTGTTGGCAAGGCGCTGACGCTCGAGAGCGGTGGTCAGGTTCATTTCGCGGCGGGCGAAGAGGCGGGCAAAAAGCTTCATGATGATCTCCATTCGGTTGCTCAGACGGGTCGCCTTCGCTTGATGGAGTGGGGCAGCTCGTTTGCTGACGCTGATATAGGCTTGTGCTGCGTAAAACTAAATCGCAAAAGCGAAGCGCTTGTTATGAAATGCGACACCGATTGCGACAATTTTGGGCAGCATGCTCGAAATTTACGATTGTTTACAAGGGACTAATTGGGTAACCGGGTCGCTATGCGGCTTGCTCATATGCGTCATGCGCTGGCGACATGGCTCCAAAACTCATTTGAATACAAATAAAACAAAGAAGGCCTGCCGGGCGGCTTGCGCGGCAGGCCTTCAGCACATGGTACACACGATTTACTTTGCTCCAGCCCACGATCCGACGCCGTTGCGAACCCCGGTCTTGGTGTCGGCAGCTTCAGGCCAGCCGATGTCCTTCTGCAGTTCGATCGGCAGGGAGTGGATGGCACGTTCGGTCTGGTAGCGGGCGCGGGCTGCGCTGAATTCGGTCGCGATCCGACCGATGGACGACAGGATAGACATTTCTTTCTCCTTTGGTGCTGGCGGATGCCAGACGGTGAGTTGGTTACGTCGCTTTTGTTTCAACTGCATTTCATGTCGATTGCAGGTTTGTATCGTGGTCGTTTCGGGGCCACTTCCAATGCGTCCTGCCTCGATGGTGTTGACTATCGTCCCAATCTGATGTTC
>NZ_JBFULQ010000999.1:0-1243 GCF_054049815.1 Mesorhizobium sp. P5_C1
GCGAGGAACATCGCCGCCAGCTGGAAACCTTATGCGCTTCTGCTAATTTAAAGTGAAGCACGTTAGTTGCCCCTGCTCGACTAAAAGCAACCGTGCCGTCGTCTTTGCGTATTTCCACCGCTACGATACCGTCATCCCGCTTCCGAGTGGGGATGGTCGCAAAGACGTGGTCCCTCGCAGCCTTCTCGGCATCAAATGGCGTCTTTTCAACGACGCCCTGTTCCCCATACCAAATCACTTGTGTAGCCCACCGCTGCGATGCTGCTTTACTCAGCCGACCCGTTATCGGGATAAAATGAGGCGCTCGGTAWGCACTGCAKCGACCAACCGGCTGGCGTTGGTTGCTTCTGATATTCGGCGATAGCGGCTGCACACTTTTCACGGGTGTCGAAGGTGCTCGGCATGACAACCATTCCGCCTTSCGGACCGGCGATTACTAGATACCAGATGAACGCTGCGGTCGAAGCCATGAGAAWTTCCTCGTCAGATAGGATTCTGGAGCAGCGCATCTGGCCGTCAAGAGGATGCTAATATGCGAGACAGCGACCTCACAGAGCGCCCTGTCTGCGGCTGGTAACGCTGGCGGCCAGCCGAAACGCGCTCTGGCGGGGCTGCGAGAGTCGAGCTTTCTCTTAAGCGGCCCCAGCGGCCGTTGGCGTGGGGCTGGGGGAGGCGGCCACCGGGCCTGACCGGCGGCAATCGGCGTCGCCGGCTGGAGAAGACTGTAGGCCGACCAAGCATTACTGCTAACTTGGTAATGTGGATGCGACATGCGCGGCCCTACTTCCATTGCAGGTGCCGCTTACCCCAATCTCCAAGTTGATCAAACGACACTTGCTCCTTTAGCCTACCAAGATGTTCGCGCTAGTAGCTCAATCAGGTGCGCACTCGGCAGGGGGCAATTGGGGCCTCGCCGCTTCGCAAATGGAGTGGCGGGTCTTTCTGCCGAGAGGGGTTTGAATAGAGCGGCCCGGCACCCCTGTTGTTGGGGTGCGGGCTAGGGCGCCGGGCCTAACCAGCGGGATGTGCTTGCGAGGAACATCGCCGCCAGTTGGAAACCTTATGCGCTTCCGCTAAACGATCAGCGCCTACTCCGCGGACCCATTGTCGGTGAACGGTGAGGCGCTGGGTATGCACTGCAGCGACCAACCGGCTGGCGTTGGTTGCTTCTGATATTCGGCGATAGCGGCTGCACACTTTTCACGGGTGTCGAAGGTGCTCGGCATGACAACCATTCCGCCTT
>NZ_JBFULQ010001000.1:0-1243 GCF_054049815.1 Mesorhizobium sp. P5_C1
CTGTTCCCGAATACGCGGAATTTGGCATGGCAGTCGCCATTTTGTCCAGCCATATTGAATGAATGTTCAACAAATGGTGTTGCGTTTTACCCTGTATGCGCTACGCTTTGCCGGCAATCGAAAGTGCTCAAATCGGCTGACGGGGCCGAGGTGCGATGATCGAAACGGCAGCTGCCGAGCCTGAGTATGACGACGCCGCCATCCGCTTCCTCGAGGCGCTGTGGGGTGATGGCTACCTGTCGCCCGGTGGGCCGGACGAGGTCGACCGGGTGGTCGAAGGGCTTTCGCTTAAAGGCAAGACAATCCTCGACATCGGCTGCGGTGCGGGCGGCATCACGCTGCATCTGGTCGAGCGCCATGGCGCTGCCCACGCCACCGGCTTCGATGTCGAACAGCCGGTGATCGAGACAGCCCGGCGCCGCGCCGCCGCGCGTGGGCTCGCGGGTCGTGTCAGCTTCATCCAGGCACCACCAGGCTCGCTGCCTTTCGCCGACCATTCCTTCGATGTCGTCTTCTCCAAGGATGCGCTGCTGCATGTGCCTGACAAGGATGGCCTGTTCGCCGAGATCTTCCGCGTACTGAAGCCGGGCGGTGTCTTTGCCGCCTCCAACTGGATGATCTCGCATGACGGCGAACCGTCGCCCGAGATGAAGGCCTACATCGCCGCCGAAGGCCTGTCCTTCGCCATGGCATCGCCCTCCCGCTATGCGCAGGCGATGCGCCGGGCAGGCTTTGCCGATGTCACCGTCAGGGACCGCAATCCCTGGTACCGCGACGTCGCGCGGGGCGAGTTGGAAAGGCTGAAAGGACCGCTCTATCCGACTGTGGCCGCGGTGGTCGGCGCCGCCTATGTCGACAAGAACATACGAACCTGGGAAGCCATGCAGAAGGTGCTTGACAGTGGCGAACACCGTCCCACTCATCTTCGCGGTCGGAAGCCGGTTGGATAGCCGGCGATGCTGGAGACCATCAGACCCATGAAGACGGCAGACGCCAGGGACGCCCTCCTTGAACCAATGCGGAAAGCTGAATCCGAGAAGCGCGGACGCAAGGCCTCGAAGGAGGTCAGGCAGCTTCAGCTCATCGAGGCGACGATCGATTCACTGGCCAAGCGCGGCTATTCGGAGACGACGATGGCCGATGTCGCCGATGGCGCGGGCCTGTCGCGCGGCATCGTCAATTTCCATTTCGAGAGCAAGGAAAAGCTGCTCATCGCGACCTTGCAGCATATGTATGACGAGTA
>NZ_JBFULQ010001001.1:0-1242 GCF_054049815.1 Mesorhizobium sp. P5_C1
CCTTTGCACCATCTTGTCGAGCCCACCGTAGGCAAGGGCGAGGCCGAGTCTTTCCTTGGCATAAGCTTCACCGAGCAGTCGGGGATTCGTAAAAAGGCTTAGGCCAGATGTGTGAGTCAGCAGATGGTGGATCGTCATCTTCGTTTTGACGGGCACTGTTTGGTCCAGCGACGTTGCGCCCGGTATCAGAAGTTGCGCGTTTTTGAATTCCGGCAGGTAAGCTTCGACCGGATCGTCGAGATGCACGCGCGCCTCCTCGTACAGCATCATTAGCGCGACGGCGGTGACAGGCTTGGTCATCGAGTAGATGCGGGCGATAWGGTCGCGCTGCCAGGGCCGCTTGGCTTCGACATTGGCGTAACCGGCACAGTCGAAAAAGGCGAGTTCTCCATGGCGCGCGACGAGCACCGCACCACCCGGCCAGCGCCCGGTGTCG
The DNA here is from genome assembly GCF_054049815.1 of Mesorhizobium sp. P5_C1. Lineage (NCBI taxonomy): Bacteria > Pseudomonadati > Pseudomonadota > Alphaproteobacteria > Hyphomicrobiales > Phyllobacteriaceae > Mesorhizobium > Mesorhizobium sp. P5_C1. Next base: position 437 of record NZ_JBFULQ010001001.1, read on the forward strand.
ACATAGCGCTGCATCCACTGCTTCAGTCGCGCCAGCCGCCCCTTGTCGAAGCCGAGGTGCGCAGGATCACGAACTGTTTCGCTACCAAATTGCCTCATCGCGCAAATGTCCTTCGCAAACAAAGGCCCTTTGGACCATCCTGCGCTCTCCCCGCATTATTGCCAATAGTTGCCTGCTTGAAGTCCCTACCGCAGACTTGAGGCGCTTCTTCAGTGTGGTCTTTGGATCAACGCGGCACTCAAACCGTGCGCCGCGCACGGCAGCTTTCCCTTCTCACCAATTGCCCGTGCGGTTCTGCGCTACACTCTTGAGCGCGCGAGAGGCGGATCGATCGAAGCTGTCGACGCAGGCCGCTTCGACATCAGCTTTGGTCAAGCCAACGTCGCGCAGAAGGAAATTGGACAGGTGACCAAGCTCGCGCTCTATGTTGCGGCGGGTCCGCCACTCATGGACAACGGCCAGCAGGCGTTCGAGCGGAAGATCAAGAAAAGTGCCCGGCACGCGCCGGGCGGTCAGGCCTAGTGTCGTTGGCGTCATGTTATGCCAGGTCATGGTAACCTCCGTTGGTCGGGGATGCTCGAATGAAGATCAACATGACAGCGGGAGGCGATAACGCGCCAGGGCAGCTTCCGAAGCGTTCCGCTTCAGATTGTGAACTGGCCTTGGACCTCCGCAAGGCCTAACCTGCGGCAAAGGAGCGGTCAGCCATGACGCGACGGCCTTACGGACTGGTCTGCCCGATCTCGCGCGCCTGCGAGTTCCTGGAACCGCGCTGGACCATCCAAATCCTGACCGAGCTCTGGAAC
>NZ_JBFULQ010001002.1:0-1241 GCF_054049815.1 Mesorhizobium sp. P5_C1
TATGGCGAGTCCACCAGGACGATGTTCCGAAATTGCACTCGAACGTTGCATCGAAGTCTCCTTGTTTACCGATTAATCTGCTCGACGGCGGTTCGGTCCGCCACGCATGGAGAGGAAATGCGCGTCGATCCATCAGGTTCCGGCTTGTACGATGAAGCGGGGTGACGCTCGGGGGATTTAAAGGGGTGAACGACCGCCGGGACATGCTGCCCGGGCATATGGAGTGTCGAACTGCGCTGATGGTTGTTTTTGTGCCGACTTTCCTCGTGACACCTCGACACCAGCAGATTTATGAAATTCTACCTATCTAGCTGGACCCGGCCCGTTCCCGTCGCCTGGTCCGCAACGCCTGATCATCCACATTGCACCTGCTTCGGGACCAAGGTCACGCCCATGAGGGGATGCCCAAAGACATCGACGCCGATGTCGTGATCGAAATCAGCAGTCTGCTGGACGACAGCCCGCTTTTCGTCCCAGTCCGGGTTCATGAGCTTGCTTCCAAGGTGAGAAAGAAGGGTCAAGACCGGTTTGCCGGACCTTTCGATCGAGGAACTCATCGTGGAGATGGCCTCTGTACGTCAGCTGGCCATGGCCTTTGATCTGCCTGGGTCGGAGAATGTCGTGCAGATCCCGAAACGCCGTCCGCGCCGCTAGCATTGCTTTCTGAGATAGAGTTCGCCGAGGCACTGGCGGACTGCAGATCGATCTGGCCCCTTCTCCATCACCCGGGTTCATGCCGACAAAAAGCGAACACCATTACCCTGCGGCGGRGTGCCTACGAAAGGCATCACCAACGCCAAGGCATTGAGTGAGGCGGCGATGGCGTGCGAATATTCCTAACTGGCGCCGGAGCAGCTCCCAGTTTTCGGGCAGAACGGTCCAATTTCGGGTCGCCTGATTGATCGGATAGGTCAATGTCCAGAGGGCAAATTGCGTGGTGCCGATACTAAGAAAAGCGACAACGACCAAGCCGGAAGATTCGCCTAGGCGTCTCATCCTGTTTCCAGCCGACGACTGACGCAACATGCATCGATGGAACCAATACTGGGCCGGCTCCGGCAATGTCGGGTTCGCTCCGACCTGGTCGCCAGGATCCGGCTCGTCGTCGCTGCATGCGGGCAGCGCGACAAGCGATCCGCGCAAAAGACCGAGGCCTGCCGCCCGCCGGATACACCTGTTGAAAAACAGCCGGGCAATCATTCGACCACCTCCACTCGAGCACGGCTGGATCTCCATCCTGT
>NZ_JBFULQ010001003.1:0-1238 GCF_054049815.1 Mesorhizobium sp. P5_C1
TCGTTGTCCTGCGCCTCCCAAGCTTGCGTACCACTGCTTGCGCCTTCGACCGGGATGGTGTTGGGGTTGTCGATGATCCCGTTCAGGTTAATCGCGGATCCTGTCAGCCCGTTGCCGGATTGCATGATCTGCATCCCCTGAATTTTGAAGTTCTCACCGGCGGCGAGGTTGTAGTCGTTGCTCTCGATAATGAGGAGGGCGTCGTTGTTGTCGAGCGTGAACTCGGTGTTGTACGGGGACGGCACACCACCGGTCGAAAGCTTGAAGAAGTCTTGGTTCTCGACAAAGATCGACCTCGTGGTTTTGACGTCGTCGGCGGTGGATGCTGTGCCTTTGTCATCGATCAGGTCGAGGACCACGATAAGATCCTCGGAGTTCCCGATACCGTCGAACTTGATGGCGACGCCGGACACAGAGTCTGTCGGGGTGGTTTTCTCAGTACCACCACCGGGGGCACCGGGGTTCACGTCCCCGAGAATGTTCTCGTTGAAGAACCGCAGCGTCAGCAGTTCGTTCTTCTGGATCGTGTCACCCGCGACACCGTTCGTGGATTGGGTTGCCGACACCCAGTCCTCGAAGCTGCTGGTGACGAACTGGCCGTTGTTATAGGCAGTGTCGAGAGGCGGTCCGTCCGGTGCGCCGTCACCCGAGCCGTTGAAGCCGAAAGGAGAGCCGGCAGGGTTCGTGTTCGCTGTGAACTGCACATAGAACCCGTTGGTGTCGGTGGTGCCGTTGTTGAGGTCAAGTTCCGTCACCACGAGTTCCGGGTGTCCGGTGTTACCGGGAGGTGCCTTCCGCAACAGTTCGGAGGTGTGCAGCACGTTGAAGCTGAACCCGTCGATCGGGTCCGCCAGGGTGATGCTGTAGGTATCGGCGGCCTTGTCGAAGGTCAGGGTGCCGCCCGCCGTGGCATCCTGCACGCCAGCCGTGATCGGGTCCTTGTCATAGTGGAACGAGAAGGTGAACGTTGCACTGGCGGCGTCCTCCGACGTCAGTGTCGCCACGGCTTGGGTAATGCCGGGGGTGCCCGGGTTATCGACCGTGCCGGTCAAGCTGATCTGGACACCGGCGAGGCCTGTGTTGATGTCGACAAAGTCGGAACCACCGCCCGTGTAGAATGCAGCGTTGTGACTGTCTTTGCCGATGTCGTACCCGAAGGCTCCGGTAGCAGTTGCGTTCAGCACGTTGTGCAGGGTCTCATCCTCGACGGCTGGGGTACCGGGGTCACCGTCGAACGG
>NZ_JBFULQ010001004.1:0-1236 GCF_054049815.1 Mesorhizobium sp. P5_C1
GCAAAAGTGTGCCGCGCAAAAGTGTGCCGCGGTTTCCACGGCAAGGCAAATGGGCGACCGGCGTCGGGCGCGGCCGTTTCGATGCTGCCTGAGCGTCAGAGCAGAGGGTCGATGATGGCCGACATTTCCGCAATCGACATCGCCCCCTTGTAGGTCTTACCGTTGATGAAGAAGGTCGGTGTCGAGTCGACCTTGAATTCATTGGCGCCGCGCTTCTGGACCGATCTCACATCGTCCAGAAGTTTCTGGTCCGTCAAGCAGGCCTCGAAGGACTCCTGTGTAAAACCGGCCAGCTTGGAGATCTGCAGCAGCGCATCCTTGGTATTGGGTACTCCAACCCAGTTCGCCTGCTGCCTGAACAGCACGTCCACCATCGGGAAATAGTTATCCTTGGCGCAGCGCGCCAGCATGAATCCGGCTTCGGCGCTCGGATCGAACGGAAATTCGCGCAGGATGTAGCGGGCCTTGCCGGTGTCGATGTACTTGGTCTTCAGGTCCGGAAAAGTGGTCTCGGCGAAATGCGCGCAATGCGGGCAGGTCATCGAGGCGTATTCGACGATGGTCACCTTGGCGTCGTCCTTGCCAAGCTGCTTGTCGGGCAGCGCACCCGGCTTCAGCAGTTCCGCCATATCCACGGTGCCCTGGGCTTCCGGTGCAGTCGCGGCGGCCGGCGTGGCCGGCTTCGCAGGCGCGGCCGGGTCCGCGGGCTTTACATCCGCCGCCTTGGCTTGCTCGTCAGAGTCGCTGCAGGCGGCGAGCAGGGCGACCGCCGGAATGGCGGCCAGCGAAGTCAGGACGTTTCTGCGAGACAAGCTTTGGCCAAACGGGGGACGGTTCATACGAATCACCTGACAAGAGTTGGATTTTGCAATGCAAAGGCACGAAAAAGCGAGAGTTGGCGCGAATTAAGGCATCTCCATCCCCAATCCAATCGCCAAACCTGACAGGGGCGATCACGAATGCGAGATATTGACGACAAATCTATGACTTCCTTTCGCCCAGAATGGTGGCGCCGAGCCTTTCCAGCGAGGCGCGCAGCCCATCATCGTCGACCAGGCCGACGGTCGAGGACAGTTTCGTTTTCTCGGCCGCGGTCAGCGGCCTGAAGGTCGGTTTGCGCTTTCCTTGGTCCGCTGTCATCGGCTTCTGCAGGATCCTGATCCGGCTGATGGCGGTGAAACCGAGGAAAGCGTTGACCCGGTTGATGATCTCGCCGGTCTCGTGCTGCAGGTGCAG
>NZ_JBFULQ010001005.1:0-1230 GCF_054049815.1 Mesorhizobium sp. P5_C1
GTCCAGCCCTTGCCATTGCTCTCATAGCGCCCGGTGACGGAGCCAGCCCATGTCTCGTTCGGCTTGAGGAAATCCTCGGCATCCTTGGTGTCGAAGAAGACCACGCCGCCGATGGCGCCCGAGCCATAGGTGTTGGCGACAGGACCGCGGATCACGTCGACGGAGTTGACGAGCTCAGGATCGATGTAGAAGGTCGACTGCGTGCCGTGGTCGGAACGCTGGAAATTCTGGCGGGCGCCGTCGACGATAACCGCGACGCGACCGAAATCCTGCAGGCCACGGATGTTGATGCTGGTGCTGACACGCCTGGCGTCGGCCTGCGCCGCGACACCGGGCACACCAAGCAGCATCTCGTTCGGCGTCGTCGCCATGCGGCGGTCGAGCTGTTCCTGGTCGATATGGCTGGCCGAAGCCAGCGATTCGATCGCTGTCTCGCCGGTGCGGCTCAGCACCAGGATCTTGTCGAGCAGTGTTACGCCCGCCGGGGCGGGCTTTGCCTCTTCCGCCTTCGGCGATTCCGCCGCTTGCTGGGCGCTGGCTGGTGGCGCCAGCAAAGCGACTGCCGCGACGCTTGCCAGCAAGGCTGCCATTGCTCTTGCCGTGGATCGCCCGCCAAGACCCTCATCAAACGGGCCAGTGTCAAACCGGCCGCGCCATTCCCAATTCATCAACCCCATGCCCCAACTCCAAAGTCCAGGTTCGGTGCTGGCTGGCCTGGGGCTCGCTGGCGTTTTTTGATCGTGTCCGGCGTCTTAAATGTTGACTCATTTACTCCGGTATTGCACTGACTAGTAAACATGATTATTCAAGTCAAGAAATGAATCGGCATTTATGCAGGCCTAGCCAGGCGCCCGGCACAGGAAAGGGATCGATCCAGATGAACACGCACAATCCCAATGACTTTCGCTATCGCGTCCGTCGTTCCGACGACACCTCCACCCGTTTCGACCGGGTTCCGCTGGCGGTGCGAACGCTGTCCAGCAACACCCTGTTCCAGGGCGAGCACGAGATCGGCATCGAGCATCATGGCGCGCTCTACCGGCTGAAGATCACCCGCCAGGGCAAGCTCATTCTCAACAAGTAAGGCAAGGCAGTAGGGACGAAACATGGACCAGCGCGTAAAACCCGCCCCGCATGAAATCCGGCGGGCACGGACAGAGAATCCGAAGACGCGCGAGCGTGATCTGGCTGCCCAGCTCGGCATTTCGGAGGCCGAGCTCATCGCCGCGC
>NZ_JBFULQ010001006.1:0-1227 GCF_054049815.1 Mesorhizobium sp. P5_C1
GCGCCCGACCTGCTCGATAGCCTGAACCACAGCCTTGCCGCCAGCCATATCGCGGCGGTCGATGAGGCTGGCTTCCGGCGCTTTGTCGGTCACGGCGGCCGCGTGATGATCGAGCGGGCCCATGCCGCCCAACAGCGGTCGCTTGACGTCGAGGAGCACGACCGGCTGCTGAAACTCTTCCTCGACCACTACACCCTCAACATCCCCGGCAAATCGCGCCCCTACCCCGGCGTCGTCGAGGCGATCGCCCGCTTCGAGAACGCCGGCTATCTCCTGGCCATCTGCACCAACAAATACGAAGCCAACTCGCTGGCGCTGATCGAGGCGCTCGGCCTGACGAAGCATTTCGCCGCAATCGCCGGCCAGGACACGTTCGCGTTCCGCAAGCCCGACCCGCGCCATCTCATCGAGACCATCAGGCTCGCCGGCGGCGACCCGGATCGCGCGCTGATGGTCGGCGATTCGCAAACCGACATCGACACCGCCAAGGCTGCCGGCATTCCAGTGGTGGCGGTAGATTTCGGCTACACCGACCGCCATGTCCGCGAATTCGAACCCTCGGCGGTGATCTCGCATTTCGACGCCCTGACGCTCGATCTGGCGCAAAGGCTGATTGTCGCCGCGGGGAACTGACAGGAAAACGGCCGGCATCACGTCTCAGGCAGGTGCTAAAGGACAACAATCCGATCCCTGTCAGAACGCGCTAGGCATCGCCTTGACTTCCCGCACCCGCCTCCCTTATATCGCGGCTCGCTTGGCCTTCGGGCAACGAGCGGGCGATTAGCTCAGCGGGAGAGCACACCCTTCACACGGGTGGGGTCGCAGGTTCAATCCCTGCATCGCCCACCATCCAATCTCCAGGAATGGCCAAATGGCATGTGCCGAGCGCCACGCCTTCATCTGRCACAATGACCGGGAAAATCTCGCCTTCAGTTCCAAACTGAGAGAATGGCTCAAGAGCTCGGCGGCGAGACCTACTATGCGCTCGACCGAGGCAAAGGCAGGGGATGTGGGAAAGTGGCGAAAGAAGGTGAAAAGCCACAGTCCCAGAGGGTTACAGCGCGACGGCCGCAAGGAACATAATACCGCCATCGACGCGTTTGCGGATATTTTGGAGCTTGGCAAAACCGTGTTTTCCGGCCTCGCCATGGGTAGCCTCGTTAAACACCTTGAATAACTGTAGAATGTCCTCAATATCCTTGTCGATAAATCCCAACATCTCAGGGG
>NZ_JBFULQ010001007.1:0-1224 GCF_054049815.1 Mesorhizobium sp. P5_C1
GCTTTGAGCTGGTCGCGTAGCGGATACAGTTGATCTTCAACGAGCGCTTCTGCCGCCCCCTCGCTGATATGAATCGCCACCCATGGCTCATCGAGCAGCTTGCTCCAATCCAACAATGTGCCCACATAATCGTGAAGCTGATCTGCGGAAGAGACCGGGGACGGCACGGCGATGACGCCAGCGTCAATGGTTACGTCGAGCATGTCAGGCGTCGCCCTTGTCCCTTGTGCGTTTCCTCTTTAGCGCCGCTGCTCTAAGTATCTCTTCTGCCTGCCGCTGAGACTGGTCAAAGAAGCCGTCGGGCCAATCGACAATGGCCCCATATTCATTGATCTTGACCTCTCGGAAGGACGAATTTGGACCAGGCTTCTCGACGAAATATATCTTCGCGTTGTCGGTGAGGGGTTCCTTTTCTGCGGAAGCAATTCGGAACCGAAGGCGATCGATGAGATACTCGCTGTGCGTTTCGACGATGCATTGCTTGTTGCACAATGCCATGGAGAGGAAAAAATCGCCGAGCAGCGTTTGCACCTTCGGGTGTAGATGAAGTTCTGGCTGCTCGAACACGAGCGTCGAATCCGCTTCAGCAAGTAGGCACATGACCAGGATCGGGAGGATCTGGCTGACGCCGACGCCGACGTGCGTCAGATCATGCTTCCCCTCGGAGTTGGCCAGCGCCACTTTGAGTTCGTGCCCAAGCTTGCCCATGTCCTTGCTCTCGACCGAGCTTGCGATCCCAAGGTACTGGAGCCAATCAACAACCGCCGCCTCCAACGTTCGGGTAACCGTTCGTCTTTCGATCGATGGCGATTTGAAGTGCGACGACGGGATGTATCGAATCCGCCGTCCCTTGTGCTGCTCCAATACTGAAGCCGTGTTCTCGCCGCGCAATCCTATGTCATAGGGATCGGCGGATGGCGCCAGTGGATAAAGAGGCTTGGGCGCATCCCGTAACGGGCCGAGATACTTCACGGATGAAGCGAAAAACTCGTCTATATACCGCGACGAATCCAATATCTGCGGTGGCCCGAACGGCAGTATGACCCTTGCCACCTCCGACGAAGCTGCAGATTTTCTCAGCGCTTCTTCAATCCTCTCTAGCAGATTGTCCACGTCCTGAAGCGCCTGTTGCGCCTTGAGTCGCTGCTCCCTCGACAGCGAGCGCAAAATCTCCGGCCAAAGGCCCAGCGGAATAGCTGCGCCGTCAGACTCGAAGAGTGATGT
>NZ_JBFULQ010001008.1:0-1220 GCF_054049815.1 Mesorhizobium sp. P5_C1
ACTGATACTTCTATTGCTTGGCGGCACTGATACTTCTATTGCTTGGCGGCTTCAGCGGCCTCGGCGGCAGTCCGTTTTACGGCACCGGCTATTACGGCGGCGGCGGACTTGGGTTGGTATTGCTGATCGTCATCATCCTGGTTGTCCTCGGCCGCCTCTAGCGCTGCGGACATGGCATCGCATTAGCCAGCTGATCGAACAGCAAATCGGCTGGCTTTTTGTTGATGGCGACCGCCGTCACGCACGGTTGGGTACGGCGACGGAAGCCCAACCGCTTGCCCGGTGCGCTTGGCCCTAGGCGTCGGCCTTATATTCTCAGCTTTCGAGAATGTCCGTAAAGAGAAGACGTCTTGGAACCTCATGAGCCGCGCGACGTTCCGCCTTSTGTGAAACGAAGGAGGCGATGTGTCATGGACTGGAACCGCGTCGAAGGAAACTGGAAGCAGGTCAAGGGTAAGRTCAAGGAACARTGGGGCAAACTCACKGAYGATGATCTTGAYCGMATCGCSGGTAAACGCGATCAGCTCGAAGGCAARATCCARGARCGYTACGGCATCGARAAGGATCGAGCCCGTCGMGAYATCGATGACTGGTATGGCMGGCAGGGRTGGTAGGTTCGAATTCTCCGACCCGCGGAAGCGCGACTGAGCATAACGCCCGTCGCTCCATTCACGGCAGCGACGGGCCGTCCTTAGGGGATATCATGTCGCCTAATAGAGCGCGCAGAAAGAGACGTAGCTGCGCCGATCTGAAAGGCGGTGTTGGACGGCTAAGCAAAGCCGGATCAGGCGAGAGGTACTTTGCCGCGCTGGCGGCGCCCAACGACATCTGTTGAACGCGGGATTGATTGAGGCGCGCACAGTGGCTTCGAAGGCGGAAGGGAAACAGCAGCCGACCGGAACGAAACCCTCACTCATCGATGGGGAAGCGGCCAGTCGAGCTGCATCAACCACAGAAGGCAGCAAAGCCACCCTGCGGTCGGAGCCTAGAGGCCGCGGACGCGATGCTGCCTGGCCATCACAGATCCCGGCACTGGGCTGGAAGGATATCTTCTGGCGGCTGTGGGAAGAATTCAACAAGGACCGGGTCCTGCTGGTCGCGGCAGGCGCGACCTTCTATCTATTGCTCGCCCTGTTTCCGGCGCTGGCGGCCTTCATTTCGATCTATGGTTTCGTCGCGGATCCTGTCACGGTCGCGGATCATGTCGCCTATCTGGGCGG
>NZ_JBFULQ010001009.1:0-1219 GCF_054049815.1 Mesorhizobium sp. P5_C1
CCATCAAGTCGCGTTGGCTCGACTTGGCGAACCGCATGCTCGGTCGAGTGCCCTACAAAATGTGGGGACCGGTCCGCGCCTTCCGCAAACTTCGTGGCTTTGATGCTGTCATACTGCCCGGAACTGGCGCTTTCGATGATTTTGGCGACACTCCGTTTGGAATGCCCTACGTTTTCCTCAAGTGGTTCCTGATGGCGCGGCTAAGGGGCTGTGTCGTCGCATTTGCGAGCATCGGCGCCGGGCCTGCTTACCACCCCCTCAGTCGCGTGTTCTTCGCCTGGACTGCCCGCTGCGCGTCATATCGTTCGTTTCGCGATAGGATTTCACGCGAATTCGTCGGAAGCCTCGGGGTTGATGTTGCGAACGACCGGGTTTTTCCCGATCTTGCTTTCGGACTACCAATCCTGAACGTCGAGCGTGAGGTCTCCGAGACCACTGTTGTTGGCGTGGGCGTGATGAACTACCGCGGTCGCACGGGTGGAGATGACTCGATCTATGAGACGTACCTTGCCAAGCTCGCGGAGTTTGTCGCACGCACTGTGACACGAGGCTTCGACATTCGACTTATCCTGGGCCAGGACAATGACGAGGTTGCGGTGGTCGATCTCATCGAGCGACTCCGCGGCCGGCTGTCCGACGCTGATTTGGCCCGGGTGGTTTTCAGTCGGTCTGCATCGCTGCACGACGTCATGGCGCAAATGCAGACGACTGACGTCGTGGTCGCCACCCGATTTCACAATGTTGTTTGCGCCTTGCGGGTCGGGCTCCCTGTCATATCTCTCGGATACCTCGAAAAGCACGACGCACTTGCTGCCGACACCGGTCTATCGGCCTTTTGCACCAGCGTCGAAACCTTCAGCGTCGAATGGCTGGAGTCGCGGCTGGACGCACTCCTTGCCGAGCGGGAATTGCGAGCGCAGGAAGTTCGCGAAACGGTTTCGCGATACCGGCAACAACTTTTGGACCAGGAGGTTCTTCTTCGAACACAAGTTTTCGCCCATGCGGTGTCTCGTCCGATCTTGTCGTGAAGCCGAGAGCGGCGGGCATGGACGACGCAAGAATCCATGAAAGCGACACCGAAGGTCGGATCGCCGTCTTGGTGAAACAGATGAGCAGATGCTCCCACGTTCAACAAATTCGTGAAGGTTGATCAATGCCACTAATCGACGTTGTGATTCCAAATTACTGCTACGGGCGCTACTTGCCTCAGTCCGTCCAG
>NZ_JBFULQ010001010.1:0-1217 GCF_054049815.1 Mesorhizobium sp. P5_C1
GGCTTCTCCCAGGGCATTGGACGTATTCGATCCATGACGCTTACCGCGAGCGATCTGCGCAAGAGTTACGGCCAGACACGTGCCGTGGATGGCGTGTCGGTGGTGCTTCTGCCTGGTATGGTTCACGCCATCGTCGGCGAAAACGGAGCTGGCAAATCGACGACCCTGCGGATGCTCGCCGGTGCCGAACGGCCTGACAGCGGCGTGATGACGCTGGACGAAGCACGATATGCCCCACAGAGTGTCAGCGGTGCGGCGGCCCTTGGCGTGTCGCTTGTTTACCAGGAAATCACGATCAACCGGTCGTTGTCGGTTGCTGAAAACATCTTTATCGATCGCCTGCGAAGGTTCGCCGGTCGCCTCGGTCTCATCGATCGCAGACGTATGGAATCGGCGGCGCAAGCGATCCTCGAGCGGATCGGCGCGCAAATACCAGTCTCTGCAGACACAGGCCGCCTCAATCTCGGCGAGCTGAAATGCATCGAGATCGCCCGAGCTCTATCTACAAATCCGAAAATTCTCCTCCTCGACGAATCCACCGCCTATCTGGATCACCGCGAGGTTCAGGCGGTCCTTGGCGTCATCAACGAACTCAAGGTTCAGGGGATGACCGTAGCTTTCGTTTCTCATCATCTCGACGAGGTGCTTGCCGTCGCCGATGGACTGACGATCCTGAAGGATGGGCAATATGTCGGAACATATCGTACAGCCGAGATCGAGCCCAATGAGATTCATCGCCGCATGGTGGGACGCGACCTCGCGAAAGGTATCTATCCGTCTCGTCTGACGGCAGACCCAAGCAAGCCCGCGCGGGGCCCTGTTGTCTTCCAAGCCTGCGACGTGGCCGTTGGGCGCGAACTCAACGGCGTCAGCCTGGATGTTCATGCCGGCGAAATCCTCGGCCTTGCCGGATTGAAAGGCGCTGGCGCCGAAGCGCTGTTCGCAGCCATTTGCGGCGACCTGCCTTTAGGCCACGGCACGATGAGGCTTGCGGATGTTCCATTCGCGCCATCGAGCCCGACTGATGCTTGGCGGCAGGGCGTAGCCCATCTGCCCGGCGACCGTCACAATGAAGGGCTGATCGCTGAGTTCAGTGTCCTCGACAATCTGGTGATGGTCCGCCCGCCCCGGCATGGGCCATTCTTCGACCGCCCCGCTGCCATCGCCATTGCGGCCGATCTCATCACTCGGATCGGAATCAAGACGCAGAGCATCGA
>NZ_JBFULQ010001011.1:0-1212 GCF_054049815.1 Mesorhizobium sp. P5_C1
CTGAAAATCGGCTTTGTTGGCATCGGAAAAATGGGCACGCCGATGGCGACCCGTCTCATCAAGGCCGGATACGAAGTGACTGTCTACGACGTCGACGGCAAAGCCGTTGCGGAGTTGACCAATGCGGGCGCGAAAGCCGCCGCCGGTGCGCGCGATGTTGCCGACAGTGCGGAGATCGTCTTTGCCAGTCTGCCCAGCCCGCAGATCCTGGAAAAGGTGGTGCTCGGCGAAGGCGGTATCGCCGAGGGCAAGGCGGTTCGCATCTTCATCGACATCTCGACGACGGGTCCGCGCACGGCCGCCAAGGTTGCCGAAGGCCTTTCTGCCAAGAATATCGCCATGATCGACGCGCCCGTCAGCGGAGGATTGAAGGGAGCGCGCAACGGCACCCTCGCCGTTATGGTGTCGGGGCCGAAGGCTGCCTTCGAAACGGCAAGGCCGGTGATCGAGAATTTCGGGCGGATATTCTTCATGGGCGAGGTTCAGGGCTCCGCCCAGACCATGAAGCTTGCCAACAATCTGCTTGCGGCGGCGGCACTTGCGATCTCCTCCGAAGCGGTCGTGATGGGCGTCAAGGCAGGCCTCGACCCCAAGGTGATGATCGACGTCATCAACGCCTCGAGTGGCCGCAACAGCGCCACCGAAGACAAGTTCCCGAAATCCGTCCTGCCGCGCACCTTCGATTTCGGTTTCGCCACAGGCCTGTCCTTCAAGGATGTACGCTTGTGCGTGGATGAGGCGGAGGCGATGGGCGTACCGATGGTGGTGGGCAGTGCCGTGCGCCAGTTGCTCAGCGTGACGAACCAGCTCTACGGGCCTGATTCCGATTTTACCTGTATGGTCAAGACGGTCGAGACATGGGCGCATGTGGAGGTCGGCTCGGCCCAGACCACAGATGTCGCCAAAGCGAGCTGATCATGGGTGACCCCGGACGCTATGAAATCCATGCCGTTCGCTACGGCCATTTCAAGCGCCGCTCGGGCGAGAATTTCCTGGGCGGCGACACGCATGATGTTCCCATGCCGCTGGACTACTTCGTCTGGGCGATCGTTGGGGAGAAACGCACCTTCATCGTCGACACCGGCTTCGACAAGCCGACCGGCGACAAACGCGGACGCAGTGTCGTCAGGCCCGTCGATGAAGGCCTGGCGGCAATCGGCATCAACCACGCCGACGTCAGCGACGTCATCATCTCCCACATGCATTACGACC
>NZ_JBFULQ010001012.1:0-1211 GCF_054049815.1 Mesorhizobium sp. P5_C1
ACCCAGATCACCCAGGTCATCAAGGAGACCAGGGTCGAGCCGGTGTCCAGTGTCGATTTCGATATTTCGGTCGGCATTGAGGTTCCCCGGCACAAGATTTGGTTGCATCGTCTGTACCAGCCTACGAAACCTACGAGTATTTCGTATTGGCCGACGGTCGGATCGTCATCGTCGATCCGGACACGCTGAAGATCGTCCTGATTTTGACCTGACGCTGCAGGGCCGAAAAGGCTCGCCACATCGACGTGGCGGGGCCTTTCCACAAGATCTGCCGATGAATCAGATGCTGCGGACGGAACCACAAAGGCCTTTCCGCGTCATAGACGCAGATTCCTGCAGCTACGGAGTTGACATCGATGTTTAGGCTCCTTTTTGTCGTCGTCGCGGCACTCGCGCCCACGCATGCGGCGGGACGGAGGCGGCCAAGCTGGACCAATCCGCCGTCAATCTGACTCAATTCGGCGTCGGCGCGCCGAACAGATCGCGCCCGATTCTCGCCGGTCCTGATCGACGGCCGCCTTTCAGAGAACTTCGCCAAGGCGATTGGGGCCTTTCAGACCGCGAACGGCTTCCATCAGATGGTAAGCTCACTCGGGAGACGTGGGACAAGCTGATCGCAACTTCCGCCAATCCGGTCCTGGTGGCTTATGAGGTGACGCGCAAGGATGTGCGCGGACCCTTCACCAAGCGCATTCCGACTCGCCTCGAGAGGATGGCTCGTCTGTCGAGGCTTGGCTATGACAACGCGGCGGAGAAGATTGGGGAGCGCTTCCACGGGAAGCGAACAATTGCTCAGAAGGCTCAATCCTGGCATCGGCTTCAGGAAGACCGGCACGATGTTGGTGGTCCCAGATGTTGGCCGAGGCGATCCTCCCGCCGCCGTCGCTGGCGTCGAGGTCGACAAGGGCGCTCGGCTGGTGCGCGTGCTTGACACTTCTGGCAGGTGGCTCGCAGTCTACCCCGCCTCGATCGGGAGCAACGAGACGCCGGCGCCAAGCGGTCAGGCAGAGATCAAACGTGTCGTATGCAATCCCACATACCAATACGATCCGGACTTCGCTTTCAAGGGAGTGAAGACTAAGCGGCCCTTCACCATTGCTGCCGGGCCGAACAACCCCGTTGGATCGGTCTGGATCGACCTCTCTATCGAAAGCTACGGCATCCATGGTACGCCCGAACCCGGCAAGATCGGAACAACCTTCTCGCATGGC
>NZ_JBFULQ010001013.1:0-1208 GCF_054049815.1 Mesorhizobium sp. P5_C1
TCGAACGGCTTTTCGACGAAATCAGCAGCGCCTTCCTTCATCGCCTGGACGGCGAGTGCCACATCGGCATGGCCAGTCATGACAATAACCGGAAGCCTATGTCCGCGAGTCCGAAGCTGTCGCAGGAACTCGATGCCGTCGATACCCGGCATGCGCACATCGGTCACGATACAGCCATCAATATTGTCTGTCGTCGCGGCCAGAAAGGCTGTCGCTGATTCATGCAGGCGCACGGCAAAGTCGGCTGTGGCGAGAAGAAACCCAAGCGACTTGCGGACGTCGACGTCGTCGTCGACGACATGCACAAGATCATTGCCGGCCATTGGCGACCTCTTCCTTCTCAACGATGCGCAATGTGAACCGGAATGCTGTTCCTCCGGTGGGCATTGGCTCGGCCCAGATGTGGCCGCCATGCGACTCGACGATGGTACGGCAAATGGAGAGTCCGACCCCCATCCCTTGCTTCTTGGTTGTGACGAAGGGCTGGAAAAGTTGGGCCGAGACTTCTGGCGCAAGGCCGGTGCCTGTATCCGTCACGCTTACCTCGGCCATCCCATCCTCCCGTGCGACGGTCCTCACGTGTAACTCGCGGCGCGGTACACCTTGCATGGCTTCCACCGCGTTGCGCATGAGGTTGAGCAAAACCTGCTGAATCTGGATGCGGTCGGTCAACACCAGCTCGGCGGCGGGATCAAGCTCGTAGCTGACGCGGACATCGATCTCCCTTGCGCCGACCAGGGCGAGCGACGAAGCTTCCTCGATCAGCGCCGGCAGTCGTTCGACCCGACGCTCGCTTTCGCCCCGCGCAACAAAGTCCCTCAGGTGACGAATGACATTTCCTGCCCTCAGGGCCTGCTCAGCCGCCTTTTCCACGGCATCGCGCAGCATAGGGGCGTTCTCTTCCGTACTCTTCTCGAGCAGCCGGCGGCTGCCCTTGAGGTAGTTCGTGATGGCCGTCAGTGGCTGATTGATCTCATGTGCAAGCGTCGAGGCCATTTCGCCGAGCGCGGTAAATCGCGCCATGTGGAGCAATTCCTGCTGCTGCTCCTGTATTCTCGCTTCCGCCCGATGGCGCTCGGTCAGGTCGCGGCAAAAGCCGGTGAAGAAGCGTCCCGTTCCCGGGTGCATCTCGCCGACTGAAAGCTCCATGGGGAAGGTCGAACCGTCCTTGCGCATCCCGGTGACGGTGCGACCAAGCCCGATGATCC
>NZ_JBFULQ010001014.1:0-1206 GCF_054049815.1 Mesorhizobium sp. P5_C1
CTGCTGGGCATCGACACCGCCGACGTGCTCGCCGCCGCCGCTACCAAATGGAATTTCCTCCCGTTCTCTCCGGGTCTCGTCGGCGGCCACTGCATCGGAGTAGACCCCTATTATCTGACCCATAGCGCCGAGCGCAAAGGGTATCACCCGCAGGTTATCCTTGCTGGTCGCCGAGTAAACGATAAGGTCGGGGAGCGCATCGCTCAAGAAGCCATGCGACTGCTGTCACAAGTGGTGGGTCCGCGCCA
The DNA here is from genome assembly GCF_054049815.1 of Mesorhizobium sp. P5_C1. Lineage (NCBI taxonomy): Bacteria > Pseudomonadati > Pseudomonadota > Alphaproteobacteria > Hyphomicrobiales > Phyllobacteriaceae > Mesorhizobium > Mesorhizobium sp. P5_C1. The sequence goes on from NZ_JBFULQ010001014.1 coordinate 249, forward strand.
TGTGGCAATACTGGGCGTTACTTTCAAGGAGGACGTGGCCGACATCCGAAATTCGCGTGTTATCGACATCGTCCGCGGGCTTGAGAGCTTTGGTGTGAGTGTCGAGATCTCCGATCCGATCGCGCGACCGCAAGATGTCCTTCACGAATATGGCTTGAACTTAAAACCGATCGAGGCGCTTTCGTCCGCCGATCTGGTCATACTTGCCGTCCCGCACCGGCCGTATGTTGATGCGGGCTGGCCCCTGCTCACGGGCATCCTGCGCGGAGGCCGAGGGATTGTGATGGACGTGAAAAGCGCGCTGCCCCGCCAGCAAGGCGAGGCCCTAGTCCATCATTGGCGGATGTGACGGGATGGGCCATTCATGCTCGCAATGCTGCCCGCCGGTGCGCAGCCCACTGTTGATACGTGGTCGGCCTTTACCGGCGCTGATAGAGGAGCGGGCCATCAAGGCAGGTCCAACCCAATCCGATCTACAAGAAAAAATCCGGGTAGGAGGGACCAGTTCCTAGGATGTAAATAGCGAAGTCGGCGATGCTGTCGCCGTTGACGTCGCCCGAAAGCACGTGGTCCACGAAGTGCATTTCACCGGCCTTGCCACTGAAACCGTGGTCTCCGATGAAGGAAAACTCCTGATCTCCAGAGACATTTGTGTTCGCATCAATCAGGCGCAGATCTATGCGGTCCAGCCCGTGCACGAAGTCGCTGATGGTGTCACGCGATCCAGGGATCGTATCGCCCGTTGATTGAAACTGAAACCTATCGGCGCCATACCCGCCCATCAAGATGTCCGCTCCCGCGCCGCCGTCAAGCACATCGTTGCCGGCGGCGCCATSCAGACTGTCATTGCCGGCGCGGCCTGAGAGCACGTTGTTGTGCGTGTCGCCGCGGAGCGTGTCGGCGAAATTGCTGCCACTAATGTTTTCGATACCAGAAAAGATGTCGCCAAGTGCATCGC
>NZ_JBFULQ010001015.1:0-1199 GCF_054049815.1 Mesorhizobium sp. P5_C1
GTATCGTCGAACCCGCTCACCGCGAGTGGCTGGAGAGAGACTTTAAGATCGACATATGGGACCGCGAGCAGATTGACTTAGAATTAAGAAGGCTCCGAGGGAAACGCGTTCGACTGACTAATCGTTTTAAACAGTTCTTCGATGAATTGGCCGGCGTAGAGGAGATTGGCGAAGCCGCTCGGGGGCTTTCAGAAAGGTCGATACAGTCCGGCTCGGTGGGCAGTCCTGGCTTCTCCGAACCGACTGGCGATTATCTCGAATTTGGCGAGGCTGGGCTCGGCTTCTCTGAAGAAGGTCCGCTTGAGGGGGATGCCTTACGAGACAAGCTTCGGGGCACCCGTGCGGGACGGGACGACGCTAAGGCATACGAGGCGCTCGTAGAGGAAATCGTGACCTACTTGTTTGGTGATTACCTGGTCGATCCCCGTGCCCAGAGCCGCACCGAGGACGGGCTCGATATCCTGGACCTTGTTTACCGGGTGCGGGCTGGCCATCCTTTCTGGGACACGCTCACAAGAGACTTTCGGACCAGGGCCATCATATTCGAGTGTAAGAACTATTCCGATGGCATCACCCCAAGCCAAATTTACTCGACAGAACGCTATGTGAACGCTGCGGCTTTGCGGTCGGTTTGTTTCCTTGTCAGCCGCACCGTGCCACATGAAAATGCGGAGTTGGCTGCGTTCGGGGCGATGCGGGAGGGTGGGAAGCTGTTCGTGCTTTTACACGATACGCACTTGGAACAGATGTTGGCGATTCGCCAGGCCCAACGCCAGCTTCAGGCCAAGGAAGGTTCGCCAGTGCGTGACTTCGCCAATGATCCTTCGGAGATACTGGACCAAGCGATATATGACTTCCTTACCCGCATGGGGCGCTAGACCGGACCAGCAAAAAAGGTCGGTCATGCGAACGCTCAAATTTACATGGCAGCGGACGGACTTCCCCCCCTTGGGGTAGGCCCTTAGCGCCTCAGCCTCGCGCTKTCTAATTTATCGCGTAATAGTCTTTTCGATCGACGCTAACGATGTCCAGGCCGCGCAGTTTACATCTGTAAGTAGCCGCCCACTGCGTAACTCCAGCGAACCCATCACTCGCTCCCTCCACTACAAACTCGATATCCGCTAGTGGGTCTGTACGGATGGTAGCGATATTAAATGCCACGGCATCGTATGGGACCTCTCCGTCCATCACCCTACTTG
>NZ_JBFULQ010001016.1:0-1198 GCF_054049815.1 Mesorhizobium sp. P5_C1
CCCGGCAGTTGTTCCCACACTGCCGTGCGTCCCGTTTTTCCAACCATGTCGCCGAGGAAGAGAAGTCTCATATGATCCCGCACCGAATGTCAGCGAAGCAAAAGCTGCATGACGTCTGTGAAAAGATCATGCGTCCATTGCGCTTGTCTACAATTTTGGCGCGAAGCGGCGCAACCCACTCTCCGTGAGTATTTCCGGGATGACGACGTCGTGGTCCTCATCTGGCACCAGCCCCACCTCCTGGCAGTCGAAGGCGATGCCGATCAATCTGGGCGGCAGCCCCTTGTCGACCAGCTTGGCGATGGCGCGGTCGTAGTAGCCGGCACCATAGCCGATGCGATGGCCGCGCGCGTCGAAAGCGGCGAGCGGCACCAGCATCACCGTGGGGTCGAGCACCTCGGCCTCCTCATGCGGGCCGACAGTGCCGAAACCCATCTCGACCATCGGCGCGCCGCGCACCAATTCGCGAAAGACGATGGTGGTCTTGTCGAGGATCGCCGGCAGGCAAAGCCTGGCTCCCTTCTCGCGCAAGGCGAACATCAGCGGCCGGACGTCGACTTCCGAGCGCATCGGCCAGAAGCCGGAGACGATCTGACCCGGCTCGACAGCGAGGTGATCGCGCGCCGTCTCGGCCATTTCGAGGGCGATCTCCACTCGCCAGAATTCATCGAGCGCGTCGCGGCGCCCGAGTGCCTTGAGCCGAAGCTGCTTTTTCAGGTGTTTTGAGGATGTCATGTGCAGACGATAGAAAAGGTCAGATTTCGGTGGAGCTTTAGGAGCGACGTTTTCTACCGCATCATCCACCGAAAGACATGGATGCGTTGCGAAAAGTGACGATCCACACAACCGGTGGAGAGAGCGATCCCGGGAACCTACAAAGTAGGTGGGCGCCGTGTGAGAAAACCCACGGGTCTTCCCAGGGACAGCTCCCTAAGGATCGTTAAGGCCCCGGGGAAAATGTTCTCCTGCCGGGAAGCACAGACCGTCCCGACCAATATAGGCTGCTGGTCGGCTAAGCGCCAGAGAGATGACATTCTTTCCGTGGCGGATCCGCGCCCCTCGCTGCCGCCGACAAGCCACCCTTGCACAGGCGGAGCCGCGTCCTTACGGTCGTCATGACCAACCAAGAGCAATTCCAGGAAAAGTGTGGACGGTTTCCGTCCGGAATTGCGTCAAAACAAAGAGATAGAGCGGTTCG
>NZ_JBFULQ010001017.1:0-1194 GCF_054049815.1 Mesorhizobium sp. P5_C1
GGGTTCGGCCCGCTCTTGGCGCGGCAATAACACTATGAAACGGTTCTTGCGAGCCAAAGTCCCAGAAACAGGGCGATAATGGCGCCAATGACGCTGGCAAGGGCATATCCAAGCGCCGGCAGCGTGGCTCCCCGCTCCCACAAAGTCGCGAAATCGAGCGAAAACGCGGAAAAGGTGGTGAAGCCGCCAAAGATGCCGGTGGCGACGAACAGTCTGAGTTCGTTCGATCCGCCGCGGCGCGCCAGGGTGGCTATGAACAGGCCCATGGCGAACGAGCCGACGATGTTGATTGCCATCGTCCCCCAGGGATAGTTGGGGCCGACAAGGCGCAGCGCGCCGATGTTGGTGAGGTGACGAATGCCGGCGCCGATGCCGCCGCCTACCACAACGAGAAGCAGATTGAACATGACCGTTTACTGCCTCCACAAGGGCGACATGGTCAATCCCCTGAACCTGACTACGATGCGGTTGGGACCGCGCAGACAATCGGGCGCGAGCCGCCTTTCGCGGCCATCGTCGAGTTGCTCGGAGCGTGTCAACCTGATCGTCACCACTCAGGCGTTGTCCAGCCCGGGTATTTTTTCCTGAACTCGCTATAAAGGGCATCGAGTTCCGTTTTGCTGACCGGGCGCACCTGTTCGTAGAGATAGCCCGTGACGCCGCCGGACAGCTGATATGTCGCAATGCGCTTATAGGCGGCGCCGATACTCTTCCCTTCGACAATATCCTGGTCCGGTATCGTGACGCAGATCTGCGCACCCGATTGCAAATGGGTAACAGGAGGATCGGTTACGACGACATATCTCGATTTCAATGCCTCCGGTGCGAATTGATCGCGACTGTCAACCTGGCAAGACCATCCGACACGAGGGAAAAGGTCCATATTCATTTCAAACAACAGCGAGCTATTCATGACCGCGCCTGAGGCAAACACCGAGAAGCGGTCCTCAGGCCGCATTTCGCTGACAAGATCGTCGATGAGGCGTCTGTATTCGGGAAGATTGTCGAGGTGAAGAGGAAGCGTATCTTCCCTGGCAAAAACATAGCCGATCGGTGACAGCAACTGGCGGCCGATTGGGAAGAAGGTACCCAAATACGCAAACCCGGCGACGACGGCTATGACGACGGTTGACCATCGAGATTTCAGCGCCGGCATCGAAACGATCGAGACGATGGCCTGCGCATATGCAGGAA
>NZ_JBFULQ010001018.1:0-1192 GCF_054049815.1 Mesorhizobium sp. P5_C1
GTCAGTGTCTGCAACAGAGGCCCAACGGTCCCCGCGAACACCGAACCGCTTTTTGGACCGTTCGCCTCCACTCGAGCCTCCCCGTCTAGCGAACACCACGGACTCGGTCTGTATCTCGTACGGCTAGTGGCGGAACAGCACGGGGGCACAGCTGGTCTGGAGAATCTCGATGATGGCTCCGGGGTGGTGGCTTCGCTGTCTATACCACTACGTGAGACCTAGCAGCGTTCATCAAACAAGCGCAGCGCTTACAAAAGGCCGCTTCTTGCAACAGGGTTCGCGGCTGGTGTGCTCGCGAACCGGCCTGATGCGGTTGCCAGATGGGACAGCCGATATCTCTTGCATCACTCCCCAATCCTGCTGAGTCGCTTGTTTCGAACCTATGCGTCAGATCCTCATTGAGACATGCTGGCGTTGAAGGCAGACTGGCAAAGCTAGTCTTCCAGCCAGCGGTACCCCCGAGCTCGCTCGGACTTAATGCAAGTGAAGCTGGAGGAGAATTTTTGGATTTCCTCTCTGATGGACTTGATATGTACCACAATCGTGTTGGGCTGAACCGTAATGTTAGCGGAATGCATCAGTTCGGTTATCGACCGGACTTCTCCTCTATGCGTGAACAGATCGCGTAGAATCCAAAATTGCGTGAGCGATAGCTCTAGGGCGTGTCCGTCCCAATATGCACGAGACAGTCGATCATCAATTCTGAGCAATGACGCGCCTTGGGGCGTCTTCACCGAATTTGTGCTTGCGGCTTCGGCGCGAAGCGCCTCGACTCGCCGTATCAGCGCATTGACCCGAGCAGCCAGGTAAGCTCCGGAAATAGTCTTACCGAGATAGTCATCCGCCCCAATGCGCAAGCCGCTTATGCGATCAGGCTCTGCATCGTGCTCGGTGAGAAATATGATGGGAACCGCCTTGCTCATTTCGCGGAACCGGCGGCACAAGTCAAACCCCGCCTCGTAGTCATCGCCGAGGGTCACATCTAAGATTACAACGTCGARGGGCTCACTGACGAACGTGGCGACTGCGTCAGTCGGGTTATCACAGGCACTGACTAAGAATCGGTGAGCGCTTAGCAGCGTCTCGTAATTGCTTCGCAGCACCGGATCGTCCTCGACGAGAAGGATCCGTCGTTTGACCGGCGCTTCCGAGAGGCGTTGTTCCGCCTGCATTTCGCATGATCCTTATGGTT
>NZ_JBFULQ010001019.1:0-1192 GCF_054049815.1 Mesorhizobium sp. P5_C1
CTGCAGGTACTATTGCGATAGCGCCGGTTGCATGTACGATGTTGCTGAGGCTTTCAGAGGGCAAGATGTTGACCGAGCAGGGCTTCCTCCGAGCCTCGATTGTCGCGACGGTAGGCGTCGCGGCGTTCGGAATCGTCTTCGGCCTGCTGTCCGGGTCGTTCTCCATCGCTTTTGATGGCGCCTATTCTCTTGTCGATGCCGGAATGACGATTTTGGCGCTTTGGGTATCGAGCCTGATCGTACGATCGGCAAAGGCCGACGCGCTGTCGGGCAGGCTGCGCAATCGATTCACGATGGGGTTCTGGCACCTGGAGCCTATTGTGTTGGGCCTTAACGGCACCTTGCTGATGACGGTCGCTACCTACGCCCTCATCAACGCCGTGATCACCATTGTGTACGGCGGCAACGAGCTGCGCTTCGGTGTCGCCATCGTCTACGCCGGAATCACGTTGGTGGTCTGTATAGCCATGGCTATGGCCGGTGCGCGGGCAAACAGGAGACTGCAGTCAGACTTCGTTGCCCTGGACGTTAAAGCCTGGACGATGTCGGCGGGAATAACCTCGGCACTTCTGATCGCATTCCTGATCGGACAGGCGGCCGGCGGAACGCCGCTTGGCTGGATCTCTCCATACGTGGACCCTGTCGTACTGGCGCTGGTCTGCCTCGTGATCATTCCTATTCCCGTCGGGGCGGTGCGCAAGGCCCTGTCCGAGATCCTGCTCATCACCCCCGTGGATCTCAAGGCCCACGTCGATCGGGTGGCCGCCGGAATAGTGCAGCGCGAGGGGTTCCTGTCCCATCGGGCATACGTCGCCAAGGTCGGGCGGGCCACGCAGATAGAGCTTTACTTCATCGTGCCGAAGGACTTGCCCCCGAGGACCATCGAGGAGTGGGACCGCACCCGCGACCAGATCGGCGCGGCCATCGGGGACGAAGGCCACAATCGGTGGCTGACCATCGCCTTTACCGCTGACGTCAACTGGGCGGAGTGAAAGCCGGGTGGCGCGCCAGACCGATGTCGGGCATCGCGTTGTGCCAGGTCAGCCCCGCACCTTCCGGCCCAGGTAGCAAACCTCCTCGTGAAGCTTCGTGTCGCTCGGCTTCATAGGTATGAGCAGGTAGCTATCCTCGGACACCGTCATTGCCTGTCCATTCTGATGTGCGAACGCCTGTCCTTTTGGCAACAGCTTGA
>NZ_JBFULQ010001020.1:0-1190 GCF_054049815.1 Mesorhizobium sp. P5_C1
TTCAGTCAGCGCGCAATTGCTTGGAAATTGTGTCTCCCTATTTCATTCCTGGCAAAAGGGGGTCCGCAATCTTGTCGGACCTCGTCAGCAACGGCGTTGAAGTTGCGGTTCTGACCAATTCATTGGCAGCCACTGATGTCGCAGCGGTCCACGGCGCCTATGCAAATTATCGCAAGCGATTGCTCAGGAACGGTGTCAAGATTTTTGAGCTTCAGCCGTTCAGCCGGCGGCAGGCGATCTCGGTATTTGGATCCAAGGGCGCCAGCCTGCACACGAAGGCTTTCAGCGTCGATGACAAGACCGGTTTCGTCGGCTCCTTCAATTTTGACCCGCGATCGGTGTCGTTGAACTCGGAAATGGGAGTGCTTTTTGAGGATCAGGAATTGGTCGCTGAACTGCGGCGCAGGTTCCAGGCAGAGATATCACCGGAAGCGAGTTATCGGCTCGAACTGAAAAACAACGCGCTCCACTGGCATGGATGCGACGAAGGCAGGTCCCAAAATTATTCTCACGAACCTGAAGCGGGGATTTTCCGCCGCATCCTGGCGATCCTGGTCCGCCATCTCCCGATCGAGTCCCAACTTTAGGCAGCAACGCGACCATCGAGTGTCACCCTGCTACCGGTCACTCGCCCACGGTGCTCGAGGCATGTGTAGCGTAAGGTCGAGCCTAAGCGCGTAGATCCCTGCGTTAACGCGTCTTCGTGCCGAGGGCAGCAGGGTTGCCTGCACGCAGTACACAACGATCGAACTAGGCCAGAGCCCGCAGCGCGGTCGGCGCGTCAGAGTCAAAGCTCGACTTTGGCGACGTTGTCTTTGTAYTCGTCTTTGGGATCGAACCCGAGCAACATCTTGATCCCTGCCATTACGCTCGATCCATCCAGCCAAATCTCTGCCTCCCGCGGATCGAACCGTAGCAACGCTAGCCTCGGATCATCTTTCCCGCCCTCAAACCATGCGGCCACAAAGCGATTCCAAAGCCGATCGATCGTTGCACGGTCGTTGTCGAGCCAAAGATTCCCCTGCACCGTGGCGAACAGATCGTGGCCTTTGGACGTGAAGGTCGCGGTCGCTTTGCTGCCATCCGTCAGACCCTGAACGAGTTCGGTGTCTTTCGCCGTAAAGAACCAGACTGGACCATTTCCGTCAGTCTCCATTTGTGCAGTCATTGGACGAGGAATGACCTTGGAG
>NZ_JBFULQ010001021.1:0-1187 GCF_054049815.1 Mesorhizobium sp. P5_C1
GGGTCGATCGAGAAGGACATGCTCGACGAGCAGGCGCGCAAGGCGCTCAATCTGTCCCAGGCTGACGAAATCACCATCATGTTGCCGGTCTCGGTGAAGTAACCGGTTTTCAGTTAATAGCCAATATTTTCAATGATTTTAATCGCTTAGACGCATGTGAGCTATGCAATTTCGGCATGGCATAACGCTCTAGCGCGTGTTAGCCTCTCCAAAATCGGTGGGGAGGAGCTGATCTCCCCAGGGCGGATTTGATCCTGCCCTAATGTCCGCAAAGAGACGCCAACAGGGAGTGATGCATGGCCACCGCAGCCAGAAAAGCGCCTGCCAAATCCAAATCCGACGGCAAGATGGGGCTTTCGGCCCCCAAGCCTGCAGAATTCACCAAGGATGAAGAGCTTGCCGCCTATCGGCACATGCTGCTTATCCGCCGTTTCGAGGAAAAGGCCGGCCAGCTTTACGGCATGGGCTTCATCGGTGGTTTCTGCCACCTCTATATCGGCCAGGAAGCGGTCGTCACCGGCATGAAGATGGCGCTGATCCAGGGCGACCAGATGATCACCGCCTATCGCGACCACGGCCACATGCTGGCGATGGAGCTTTCACCGCGTGGCGTCATGGCTGAGCTGACCGGACGTCGTGGCGGCCTGTCCAGGGGCAAGGGCGGCTCCATGCACATGTTCTCCAAGGAGAAGCATTTCTACGGCGGCCACGGCATCGTCGGCGCGCAGGTGTCGCTCGGCACTGGTCTGGCCTTCGCCAATCGCTACCGCGACAACAACAATGTGTCGCTGACCTATTTCGGCGATGGTGCGGCCAACCAGGGCCAGGTCTATGAAAGCTTCAACATGGCCTCGCTGTGGAAGCTGCCGGTTATCTACATCATCGAGAACAACCGCTATGCCATGGGCACTTCTGTCTCGCGCTCGTCGGCGGAGACGGACTTTTCGCATCGCGGCGCCTCGTTCAAGATTCCCGGGCTGCAGGTCGACGGCATGGATGTCCGCGCCGTCAAGGCTGCGGGCGATCTGGCCACCGAATGGTGCCGTGCCGGCAACGGCCCGCTGATCCTCGAAATGCAGACCTATCGCTATCGCGGCCACTCGATGTCCGACCCGGCGAAGTACCGATCCAAGGAAGAAGTGCAGAAGATGCGCTCCGAGCATGACCCGATCGAGCAGGTCAAGGCG
>NZ_JBFULQ010001022.1:0-1184 GCF_054049815.1 Mesorhizobium sp. P5_C1
GGTACAAGGGGTCGAGCCGGCTGGCCAGGAGCTCGATGACGCCGACCGGCATGAAACCGCCGAGGACCACGGTTTCGGGATCGAGCGCGAGTTCGAGCATGTTGATCGCCTGGCGCAGCGGATCGATTGCCTGGACGACCCATGCTTCCAGACTGTCGCCATTGGCCAGCAATGCCTGGAGCAATTCCGGCGAGGCATGATCGGGGTCGGGGATTTCCAGGCACTCATAGGCGGCGCGCAACGAGACATAGCGTTCGAGACAGCCGCGCTTGCCGCAGCCGCATTCGAGGCCGCCGGGCTTGACGATCATGTGGCCGATCTCGCCGGCATTGTGGCGGCTGCCCTTGTAGAGATGGCCGTCCAGGAACAGGCCGGCGCCAAGGCCGGTGCCGATGAACAAATAGACGAAGCTGCCGAGGTTGCGGGCAACGCCATAGAGCCGCTCGCCGATGGCGGCGGCGGTGGCATCGTTCTCGACCGTTACTGGAATGCCGGTCAGCCGCTGCAGCTCTTCGGCGACGGGGAAATCCTGCCAGCCGGGCAGGGCGGTCGGCCCGACCGAGGTCATGCCCTCGACGTCGAACGGACCCGGCATCGCCATGCCGATGCCAAGCAGGCGGCTGCGGTCGAAACGAAACTTGCGCATCAGGTCGCCGGCTATCGCGGCCAGCAAGGGCATCGCCTGCGCCGGCGCCGGCCGGTCGACCGGGCGCTCGATGCGGGCGCGAACCGTGCCTGACAGATCGGTGATGACGCCGACCGCCAGCTGGTGGTCGAGCTGCAAACCGATCGAATAGCCGCCGTCGGGATTGATGGAGTAGGGGACCGCCGGCTGGCCGCGTGCGCCTTTCAGCGTGGCTTGCGCGCGAAGCAGCTGTTCCCGCTCGAGTTCCTCGACGATGTTGGAGATTGTCTGCGTGCTCAGTGCCGTCAGGCGCGCGATTGCCGCCCGCGACAAGGCACCGTTGGTCCTGATCGCTTCGATCACGACGCGGCGATTGTGTGACTTGGCCTGTTCGAGATTGGTGCCAGCGATGGCTTTTCTAGGGGGCATGTGCGCGTTACCAACGAACCTTCCGCAGAAAACAAATCAAGTTGATTTAATTATACGCAATGGTAGCTACCACTTCTAGCGGGTTTCGCAATGGCAGCGCCATCGTGCCACGCGCGGATCAGCATTATTT
>NZ_JBFULQ010001023.1:0-1183 GCF_054049815.1 Mesorhizobium sp. P5_C1
CAAGCAAGGGGAGGTGTAGTTTCCCATCCCTCCAGGCGCTCCCGAGTTCGTCGAGCGTCACGGCCACTGGCGAGAAAGCGGACGAGGGTTTTGAGTGGAAAAAGCCGAAGCCCTTGGCCAACTCCGCGGGAATGAGACCACGCAAAGAGACGTCATTGACCAGCATTACAAGGCGGATGGCTTCACCGGCCTGATCGACGGACACGCCCATTGGGACGTCATCCACAATCACGGCCACCTCACCTTCCATGTCGATCCCGTAAGCTTCGTCGGCCATGACGATGGGATCGCGAGGGCCAAGAAAGCTGTCAGAGCCACCCTGATACATCAGAGGATCGCTCCAGAAGCTCTCCGGCATCTCGGCGTTGCGGGCCTTTCGCACCAACTCGACGTGATTGACGTAAGCCGAGCCGTCAGCCCATTGGTAAGCACGCGGAAGTGGCGAGCAGACGTCACCTTCATAAAACGGCGTAGAGGGTTGCGAACCTGCCTCGAGGCCCTCGGCGATCTCTCGAAGTCGGGGAGCAGCATTTCGCCAGTCATCGAGGGCTGCCTGAACAGTGCGCGCGATATGACCGACTTCGCAACAGCGGCTTAGATCCCTTGAGACGACGACAAGCCTTCCGTCCCTGGTTGTGTCTTTGATCGTTGCGAGTTTCATTCCGCCAAACCGTCCTTCTTCACCACGTGGCATCAGGATTCATGAATTGATGCGTAGTTGAGGCATCATTTGACGCCCGGGGTTCCGTCAAATTTCCGGTCCAGGTGATCCCAGCATTCAAGGTAGTCATCCTGCAGAGTCTCGAGCTCGGCGGCGTAGCGCGTCAGCTGCTGCGGATACCGGGTCTCGAACATGAAGGCCAAGGTGTGGTCTAGCTTCACCGGCTTCAGTTCCACGCTGGATGCCTTCTCGAAGCCCATGGCATCCGGGCCATGCGGCAGCATCATATTGTGCAGACTCATGCCGCCCGGTACGAAGCCTTCTTCCTTGGCGTCGTATTGGCCCTCGATGAGGCCCATGAATTCGCTCATGAKRTTGCGRTGGTACCARGGYGGGCGGAASGTGTKCTCGGCCACCARCCAGCGWGGCGGRAAGATGACGAAATCGACATTCGCGGTTCCCGATTCCTCGGTTGGCGCCGTGAGCACCGTGAAGATCGATGGATCGGGATGGTCGAACAGG
>NZ_JBFULQ010001024.1:0-1174 GCF_054049815.1 Mesorhizobium sp. P5_C1
CCTTCTCTTCATCCCCGTCGGCTTCTTCAATACCGACAGTGCGGCGGAGTTGCTGAACAGCTGGATAGAGCGGCGAGCCAGAGTAATACGGCGAGCACTGATAGCTCACCCGCACATGTTTCTCTTGAGAGACCGCGTCTATCAAGGCGCGGGTGATGCGAGATTTGCCGATACCCGCCTCGCCGCTGAGTAGCACGAGCTGGCCTTCGCCCCTCTTCGATTGCCCCCAACGTTCGAGAGCAAGTCCGAGTTCGAGGTCCCTTCCGAACATGATTTGAGGAGCGCTCGTGACGCGCGCGTCATAGCGCGTCTCGACGGCATGTTCCCCGACAACCAGAAACGGCGAGAAGGGTATCGAAAATCCCTTCAGCTCGATAGGCCCCAAGCTCTCAACCGCGAATATTCCGCCGAGCAACTTTCTCGTGCTCTCGGCGACCACCACATATCCCGGTTGGGCCAGGGCTTGCAGCCGAGCGGCGAGATTGGGCGTTTCGCCAACGACGACTTCTTCTTGTGCGGACCCAGTCCCGATGACGTCTCCGACGACACACAATCCCGTGGCAATTCCCACTCTAGCTGCGAGTGGCACTTGACCGGGAGTGCGCAAACTGGCGACAGCTTTCACTATGGAACGTCCAGAGCGGACCGCCCGCTCGGCGTCCTCCTCGTGGGCGTGTGGCCAGCCGAAGTAGCACAGCACGCCGTCGCCCATGAATTTGGCGACATAGCCATCATAACGGGCGACCTCTGCGGCGACCAACGATTGATATGCGGCTATGACCGAGCCCAAGTCCTCAGGATCGAGCGTCGACGCCAGCGCAGTCGATCCCACGAGGTCGACGAACATGACTGTGAGGTGGCGCCTCTCTGCCTCACTCCCCTCTCGCTTAGGTACTACACTTTGGAGAGCATCCCACTTGGCATCGTCGTCTGCTTTCAGCGGTTGGGCCGGTGGACGCGAGAGCTCGGCGATGGCGGTCAGGATTCTTCTCCGGTGACCAACAGATCTTACGCCAAGCTCCCGAAGGTCATCGTCGGAGAGCTTTGGTAGAATTGCCGGTTCAATGTCGTTGTCGATGAATGCGCCGGCATACTGCTCAAGGCCCAAGCCTTGCAGCCATGAAGCGATCTCCTTGCCGCCCTGCTGATGATCCATCGAGGCAGTCAAGCGCAC
>NZ_JBFULQ010001025.1:0-1167 GCF_054049815.1 Mesorhizobium sp. P5_C1
TTGTATGGGAAAGACGCCGCCATCGAACAACGCGGCAACCCGTGTCGCAGCGGCTAAGCTGGTCTCCCCGTTGATCTTGATAGGTTGCTCCCGCAGCCGAGGCGCTAGGCGCAGCAACAGATCGCGCGCCGCACAAAACGCTCCATCGCCAGCCAGCCCATGATCCGCGACATACTCGCCGATCCGCACCAGCGAATTGGCCTGTTCATCGGAACCGAAACTCTTCGAGCCGTAGATCGCCCGCGGGTGAATATAGACGGACTTTGCCGTCTTCTTGATATCGATCGTACGGTTGCGCTGCGACACCGCCACGGTCGTCCCGATCTTATCGCCCCCGACATTATGCAGGTCTTCCTCCCCGCGAATGTCCGTTTCCTGCGGAATAAAGGAATAACGGTGCGTCGGCAGCTTTCCCGGTCCGGGAACCTCGCCGACGAAGGTGAGGCCCGACAGACCGCCGCGCTCATCCATCAGCTCCTCGGCCGAAAGGTCGCGAAGCCGGAAGAACTCCCACCACATGGCCTTTGCCTCGCGCCGATGCCAATCGAGAATGTTGGCGAGTATCCAGYGCGCCTGCTGGTCGGCATCTCGTGGCCGCGGATCGGCGGGGACGTCCGCCGTCAAACGTTCGATCAGCGGGCCGATCCTTGCCAGCCATGCCGTGACGTTTTCGCTGGCGACCTCGCCTCCGGGTTGGGGCCGCGCAATACTCGCTCCAGCCCCGATTGCCTGCGAGCGGAGCGCTTCCAGCCAGTCCCGTAGACACTGCGTCGACACACAGTCATCGCGGTTGTAGCTCTCGACCACGGATCTGTCTTGTTCGCGAATTTGGTCGGGGTGTCCAAGTTCAAGGCTCGATTGTAGACTGAGCAACGCGACATTGGCGTCGGGAAGAGCCATTTCGCGTTTAAATCCATAAAGCGGCTCCAGCTTCTTGATCGAATAGCTCTCTATGCTGGCACGAAGGCCGTTTCGGACAACGCCGTATAGGTCGACGAACAGCTTCGAGCGCAGCATGTTGTCGAATTCTTCCTCCCGCGTCGCATAGCGTCCCATCAGGCGCTTCAAGGCCCCCGGCTCGTAGGGCGCGTAGTGGTAAACATGCAGGTCCGGATGGGCCTCCCGACGTCGCGACACGAAGTCGATGAAAGCCTCGAAAACCTGCCT
>NZ_JBFULQ010001026.1:0-1166 GCF_054049815.1 Mesorhizobium sp. P5_C1
CTGTTGCAGACACTGACGACCGCATGTTGTGCGGTATGGTTCAGTTGGACCTCCACAACACTGTGCTCGACCGCGAAGGATGTCGCATTTGCGAGTAGATTCCCGATCGCTTGACCGACAAGAGTTGGGTCGGCGCGGACATAGGCGGGGCCGTTGCGCCGTAGCGTAAATTCCAATCCCGAGTGCGTTTGCTCAAAATCAGCGACTAGCTGCATCAGCAGTTGAGACAGATCGAGGATGGCCGGCCTACACTGGCGAACATAGGCTTCAGCATCTGTAGCTTGACTAGCTCGCTCGATTAGATTCCAAACGTGCTGAGTGCTCAATGTAGCGTTGTCGAGCGCGCCGGATGCACGGGCGTCGTCCGAGCCGAACATTCGTGCAAGTTCGAGACTTGAATTTATCTGCGCTACTGGCTGACGGACCTCATGCCGAAGGAAATGGGCCAGGGTCCGCAGCCATTGCAGATGTCTGGCGTCCTGCTGTATCTGTCTCGATAGGCGCTCGCGTTCCCTCGTTTCGGTCAGGAAAAGCCGGCGAGAAACTAGTTCCTTTTGATAAGCTGCCAGCCCTAAAATTACAACTATGACCATCAACGACGTCTCCATGCTGCTAGCGACGGCAGGTGGAGTATCCGAGCTTTGACTAATAACAAAAACATAAAATAAAGAAAGTAGAAATCCAGCAATGAAACTGAAGCGAAAAAATAACCCGGTAAAAAAGAAGCCATATATAAGTATCATTATCGTGGATGAGTAGTTATCTACTACGACAGCCTCGTTTGCTCCCAGAGCCAGAAAACATATCCCAAAGCTAAACAGAAACATAGTAACAGTTCCTGACAGCTGCGCAGTGGATTTATAATTTCTGTAAAATGTAAGCCATATAAGTCCCACAAGTATTGGCAATAACACAAGAAACCTTATCCAGATAGCGCGTGTAAGCAAGCTGTGATTTGAGAACAGCAGTGGGTCCAAGGCCACATAGACAACTGTGAGGAGCACCGCGAACGTGTAAGCGTAGCGTATGTGGAATATCGACGACCGAAGTATGAATGCTTGATACTGAGCCTCCTCGGAGTCGGAGAGGAATCGTAACGTAAGTGGTGCGATCCCGTAGCGCCTGAACGTGAAAGAACCTGCTACCTCTCGCTGAGCCTCCACCAT
>NZ_JBFULQ010001027.1:0-1165 GCF_054049815.1 Mesorhizobium sp. P5_C1
CTGTTCGCCCATCTCGGCAAGCATGAGATATTTACGCCCATCAAGATATACCCGCCGGTGACAATGAGCGAACTGTCGGGCGCGTCTTAGAGCCAGGCTTGGGGGCAGTATGAACGATCAGGCGAGATTTTCGCTTCGGGGGCGCAATCCCGATGTTCTGACCTGTATCGCCAACCTTTCCAACGACGAGGTGTTCACCCCACCAGAGTTCGCAAACCGGATGCTTGATATGCTGGCCGAGGCATGGGCGATGCGAAACGGAGCCGCGAACATCTGGGCGAACAGTTCGGCGCGGTTCCTCGATCCCTGCACTAAATCCGGCGTGTTCCTGCGCGAGATCACGGGACGCCTGATAAAAGGGCTGAAAGCGGAAATCCCTGACCTGCAAGCCCGCGTAGATCACATCCTAACCAAGCAGGTGTTCGGCATAGGAATTACGCATCTGACGAGTCTGCTAGCGCGGCGCAGCGTCTATTGCAGCAAGCATGCCCTAGGCGGCCACTCAATTGCCAAGAGCTTCGCTAGCGACGAGGGCAACATCTGGTTCGAGCGCGTGGAGCACGCTTGGGTGGACGGCAAGTGCAAGTATTGCGGTGCCAACCAGCGTGACTACGACCGCGGCCAGGGACTGGAAACTCACGCCTATGAGTTCATTCACACCGATAACATCAAGGCTCGGATTGCCGAGTTGTTTGGAGGCGATATGCAGTTCGACGTCGTTATTGGGAATCCGCCCTACCAACTGGGACAAAGTGGTGGCGAGGCCATCGGCAGTTTTGCTATGCCGGTCTACCAGAAGTTCATTGAGGCCGCCAAAGGACTCGAACCACGCTATCTCACCATGGTCACCCCATCACGATGGTTCGCTGGTGGGCGGGGACTCGACGATTTCAGGCGAGAGATGCTCGCTGATAGACGTCTTTGTTCCCTTGTCGACTACCCTGACTCTCGGGAAGTTTTTGCCGGCGTCGATATCGCCGGTGGGGTCTCTTATTTCTTGTGGGACTCGTCTTGGAACGGAAAGTGCAAAGTCACCACGATTTCAGGGGGCGTGGCCGGCCCGACGCTGGATCGCTATCTCAATAATTACGATATTCATGTTCGCTACAACGAGGCGGTCCCCATATTAGGGCGGATCCTCGGTTCTGCCGGCGCATTCCACAGC
>NZ_JBFULQ010001028.1:0-1164 GCF_054049815.1 Mesorhizobium sp. P5_C1
GGCCAAAAGGTACCAGCGCTGTGCAAAGCACCATGGCCATGAGCATCGCATAGAATCCAGGGGGTCGGGAAAGAAAGTCGGCCGCGACGAAAAGGAAGCGGTTCATTCCAACCATTGTCCGTCAGAAGGCCAAGGCGAAAGCGATCAGCGCCGTGACCGCCACGCAGACAGGCACTGCCAGGAGCAAGCTTGCCTCTAGAAGCCGGGTCTCTTTGTCGCTCAACATTATCGCCTCATGGGCATCGTTGAAGACAGAGGGTTCGCCCGCCTCTCGGCAGGCGAGCGAACCCTATCAGCGCAGGATGGGACTTGCCTGCGCCGAACGCAAAATGTCAGCCAACAACTATTCCGATCACGAGAAACGTGACGGCCGTCGCAAAGAGCGGTGCAAGCAACCAGCGCGCTTGACTGACACTTCTATCCATCTGATTTCTCCGAACGTTCCGAGAAACAACATCCGCGAAAGTAAGCTGTTCCCAGGCAAGTCACGGGTAAGACCAATGCGGTTTTCGATCAGGCTTTGGTCCGATGTCCCGTGGGACCGAAGCCCTGCCGGGGGAACGTCKGCACCTCCTCGAAGTTTGGTTGCTGGCGCGGAGTTCTGCGTCGATTTCATAGGAGGAAAACATGAGAATGCACCTTACCGGCGCCGCTGCGGCGTTTCTGCTCCTTGCAGGTATCGGCGCGGCCGCTGCCGAGGACGTCMTCATCGCGCCTGAGCARGATACGGTCATCCGYGAATATGTGAAGAAGCAGCCYCTGGCWTCGGTGAAGCTTCCCGGCGTRGAACTCAATATCGGCTCATCGCTGCCAGATACCGTCGAGCTTCACGAAGTTCCCAACGTTAAATACCGCTATGTCGTGATCGACAAGCGGACGGTTCTAGTCGATCCTGGCACTCGCAAGATCGTCAAGGTCTACGACTGACTTTACGGCTGAAGCCCGTCGCCCATGTGGCGGCGGGCTGTCGAAATCACATTCTCAACAGCCAATTTCCCCCCAGAAGCCGCAGGACCAGCGATGGATAGGACGGCGGAAGGCGCCAGCCCGAAACTAAGTTGAAGTGACCGAAGCGATGGGCGAGTGGTTCGTCCGCGTGGTCGAAGACCAACAAGAGCTAACCCGATCATTCGAGCTGGAAGCTTACGCCCTAGCCTATGCGGA
>NZ_JBFULQ010001029.1:0-1161 GCF_054049815.1 Mesorhizobium sp. P5_C1
GTTCATGAATGGTGGTGGGCAGATCAACCTCGAATCGCAAGGTCGTAGATGCATCTTGCGGCTAATGGAGGTTCTTGGCACCGGCGTAAGAATCTCAACCGAGTGCCCGTCCAAATAATGTAATGGGGGAATATCGGAACACGCCCAGTTACTAGGTTTAGCGCGACTGGGCCAATCCCGACGCGAAGCTCTATACGACCGGAGCAGCTGCCGCCTTCTTTCGCCGCAGCTCAAACGCATTGCGCMGTCTCTTCTTGGAGTCTCCAATCCGCCACGTTTTGGACTTCACTATATCGACATAGGTCTCGAACGACGCGACGGCGGCGGCTTCGCGATCCTCTGCGAAGAATTCGTCAATCCGGTCGGGCAGTACGGCCGTGTTGCCATTCTCCAACGAGCAATTGAAAATGTCGATCTTCGCAGCGGGCTCTCGCGTTTTTTCATCGTTCAAGGTGAACCCGGCTGCAGCTACGGCCACCACCAGTCCGTCAAAAGCTTCCTTCAATGCAGCCTGGTCTTGTCCCGATAGACACAGGTCGTCCATGTAAACAGACGGCGTGATCGTGTCAGGCAGAGCCCGCAGGTAAGTGCCTATTGGTGACTCCGAGAGAATGAGGGTGGCGAGGATAGGAGACTGCACGAATCCATATGGAAGTACATAGCCTCCGCCCGCAAACGGGTTTTTGACCGTCGACCACTTGGCGTAGTACTCCGGCTTCGGAATACCAATGTCCTTGAGGACGCGCTTCAGACGGTTGCGCTTGATGCTGTAGAAGAAACGGCTGAGGTCAACACGGCAGAAGAACGCGTTTTTGCGGTGCCTGTGGAGGGCAACCACGTGAGAGCCCTCCTTAAAGTGATAAATGAATTTGTCGAACGTGTATTTCTTGGCGACTTTACGCTTGAGCTTTCTGCCCAGCTCCTCGCCAAACGGGTTCGGAACGAAGATCGGCTTTCCATTTTTCCAGTAGGAGTGGCAAAAATTTTCGAAAGGACCGGGCATAGTTGACAACCTTGCTGATCAGATCAATTAGTATAACCGCATTCTTCAAAAGAAGAAGGGTTACCGAAAGAACTGATGCAGCAAGGTGTAGGCGCTTTTGATTTTTGGTCATAGGCGTTCTCCATTGCTAGACCCCGGCATACCTGCAACCTCATCTT
>NZ_JBFULQ010001030.1:0-1160 GCF_054049815.1 Mesorhizobium sp. P5_C1
GTTTCGTGCAGAATGGTCTGGTAGTCGTAAGAGCCGATCGGCAGATTTCCCGTGTTAACGGCGTCGGTGTTCAAATGCACGTCTCCGGAAATGTCGCCTGGCGCCGTCGTTCCCGGGTAAATGGCGTAGGCTCCGGCAGGGTCCGGCTTCGATGTGTAGTTTCCAAACAGCATCGTCGCGTTGTCGCTGGTACCAGCGGGGTTGACTTGCGTGAAAGTCAGGCCGCAGACTGACGAATACATAGCAAGCACGGACTTGACGGCAGCGATTTCCGCGGAACTCAACGGGCTAAAGGGGGCAGCAAACCCTTGCGAGTCCGTGCAATTGACGTCCGTCATTCGCACAGCCCATGTCACGTTCACCGGCTGCCCGGGCGCTGTGCTCCAGCTGCTTCCGGGCCTCAGGATCGCGCCGGCCCCCATCAATTCGTCATAGCTGGCCCGGGTTCCGCTGACTACGGAAACACCATATTGCCCCAAGTAATCATCGTTATATGCGCCGGCATTGATGAAGTAATCGCCGGTGGTCAAGGCCGTGTAGGTGATCGTCGAATAGCGGTACTGGCCCGGGATGACGTCATCGTTGGACGCAACCAATGTTCCGGATGCGTTCATGAGGGCCATGAACGTATCCTCGACATTGTCGCCGACGGTCGGACTGACACGCGCACCTTCACCGACTTCCGCGAATGTGTAGGTCTGG
Source organism: Mesorhizobium sp. P5_C1 (assembly GCF_054049815.1). Classification (NCBI taxonomy): domain Bacteria; kingdom Pseudomonadati; phylum Pseudomonadota; class Alphaproteobacteria; order Hyphomicrobiales; family Phyllobacteriaceae; genus Mesorhizobium; species Mesorhizobium sp. P5_C1. The sequence continues at coordinate 703 of NZ_JBFULQ010001030.1, forward strand.
CCCGCCACCAGGTGCACCCGGTACCAATCATGGTCGCCGGCCGAAGACAAATGGCCAGTCGCTGTCTGGCCGACTGCCAGGGTGTAGCTCGTGGCGATGGATGACGCCGCATCCGTTGTTTCGGTGACGTTCGGCATTGCTTCCCCCTCTGCGTTTCCTGCGGCCGCGCCGCTTATTATCGATAGTGGAGCACGAGGCTCACAAACCGCATGTCCGACTGGCCTATTTGCCGTCGTTCACTTTGCCCTTGCCGCATAGACGTTCTGCCACTTCGAGTGCCCTGCGAAGGACTTCCCGATTTTCCGCCGCCGAAATGATCGGGCTTCCAAGGCGTGCTTCGTGCAAACGCGCCAGCGCCTGCTCGCAGGTTTTGGCATTCATCGGGCGCTGCGGATTTCGAGGATAGGATTGGACTGGCTGAGGTCCGATAGTGGATGCCACCACGATAGCTCCTACGC
>NZ_JBFULQ010001031.1:0-1155 GCF_054049815.1 Mesorhizobium sp. P5_C1
CACCAGGGGTGATAACCGCAAGGAAGGGCCAGCCGCCGCAAAGCAGACAAAGCCGTCCACAAACCAGCGGGTATGCTGCTGTCGAACGCGATGGAAGGCGGCCCAAGAATGGCACATAGATGAATGTCGGGCTGGCGGCGACCTGTCGGAGTCGGTCACGATGTGAACGTCTACGACTGACGTCTTCCAAGATCGAAGCCACCAATTTTCTGCGGTAGCGGTTGCCGGCGGAATACGAAGAGGAGACTACACAAATGGGCTGCAATCGAGCGCTGGTGCAGATTTCATCCATTGGCGCCGGCGTTTTCTTGTCGATCTGTCTCGCCGGCACCGTAGCGACCGCTGCAGCCAAAGACCAGGACACCGTGGCAAGCGTGGTTGCCGACCAGGTGCGAAGCCAAGGCTTCCCTTGCAGAAATCCAAGTTCTGCCAAGCGCATTGCGGCCGAGTCCGTACCAAATCAGACCGCCTACCTGCTCCGATGCGAAGGGACAACCTACCGGGTGCTCTTGATTCCAGATCAGGCAGCTGAAGTGGCCAGAGTTGACTGAAGCCTTACGCGGGCCTCCCGCGAGGTGACATGTCGACAATCGACGTGGTCGATCTCGAAAGACACTGCGTCGCGCCGCTAGTAGCCTTCGCAGTCTTGCCGACAAAGGCACAAACCGGAAGCAACAAGTACCAGCCTAGTAAATCGGCTTGATCGGAAGCTAATCAGCGAGGCTAGCGCATCCGATCGGCCGTACGCCGGATAGACGGTTCCGCACGAGGAACACGCCACGGCGCCAGGACCAAAGCCTCGCACGGGTCGCGACCATGTCAACTTTCAACATCCTCCGCAGGCACCGCGCCGTGCTGCTTTTCTCCGCCGTCCTCGTAGCGCCGCTCGTCGCTGGGGTCGCTCTGAACGCGAGTTTGGCCGATACGAAAATGGCCTCCTCCCCGGATGCCTCCGCCAATCGCGCTCCGGCCACCTCCTATGCTCCGATCGTTGCGGCCGACAAACCGGCAGTGGTGACGATCACGTCGATCATGAAAACTTCATCGGCGCCCGATGGCCAAGCCCAGCCCTCGGACAGCGGTCTGTCGTCCGATGAACGGCTGCCTCGATTCTTCGGCAATCGAGGGATTCCGGCGCCCAAGGCACCACCGCAG
>NZ_JBFULQ010001032.1:0-1154 GCF_054049815.1 Mesorhizobium sp. P5_C1
CCCTTCCAGCGCAATCTGCTCACCGGGCCTCAACGCCTTACCTATAAGCGGCATAGCTTCGACGCTCTCGCGTTCATCTGATGAAAGTCGACCGAGGCTTTCGAGCTTCCGGATTAGCGGCGTTGTCAAACTGGACATGGCTGATCTTTAGCACGTTCCATGATCAGACAACAGACGTTCGCGCTCCATTCCCGTTCAAACGTTAATCCGGACACCTCACGCGAGCGCCGCCGAGCTCGACAAATACTCCGTCAGGCTTGGCTGACCGATCGTCACCGCCGATCGGATTAGTTGCGTGGTTGCTATTTCAGATGCGCCAAGAAGCCCCRACTGCACCGGCCATTACTCTACGGCTGGGTAGCGCCTAGCTAGCGCCCAATGATCCGGCAGATAATGCCTTCGTCCGGGTCTTCATGGCCGGTGAGTGCGCGTATCAAGTCTTTCGCGTGCTGGACCCATTGCTGCTCGACAATCATCCCTCCTGCCACCGACGCCTTGAAGGCGTTGCGGATGATCTCAAAATCATGAGCCGAAATGAATTTGGGTGGGTGTGTCTCGTCGTCCATCGCATAGGTTCCCGCAGGGGCGGGAGTACGATGTACACTCTCAAGCGCCAGCGCCCGTTCAGTGGCCAGCGACAAAGCACAATGCGCCTTATCCGGCATGTTAGCGAGTCATTCCGCAGGGGGAACCAGTAACAGTAAGTTGCGTTACGCCTTTAGGGAGTTGTCCTATGGCTGACGAAAAGGACGAACCACCCAGCAGCCCGGTCGAACTTGTCGTTCGGCGCTTGGCGGACGAGGCGAAAATCACTGAAGATCAGGCCCGCGAGCCTATCGCCATTCTTGGGCTGAATTGGGCGTCCCTGGTACGGGAAGCACGCATTCTGTCCGCCCAACAAGGCTAGACCTACTACCGCACAATCCATTCCAGCAACTGGGCATCAATGTCATCAGTGCCGGTATAGTTGGCGATCAAACGCGCGGCCTCGGCCCGCCATTGGTCTTCAGGAATGTTCGCTTCGATGACGTATCTTATGAAGGCACTGCGAATGATATCGCAGTCGAAAGACGATACCTGATCACCTGGCTTATCCATGGTGCAACCTCCCATCCAAGGGAAGGAAACAGAATGGTAACTTGGGGATTTAACAA
>NZ_JBFULQ010001033.1:0-1154 GCF_054049815.1 Mesorhizobium sp. P5_C1
ACCTTGGTCTGGCTGTGCCCCCGAAGACACCGATGCCGGAGGATTGGCGGGAGGTGCTGCTCTTTCGCCCGGCTGCCGCAACGTCCGCGATCTTCGCGTCCATGGGCCGGACAGTAATCATCAGCGGGGTGCAGGGCATCGACCTCGACAGAACCTGTTCGTTTCATGATGTCACCTGGCCTTGCGGCGAGCGCGCACGTGCCGCCTTCAATTCCTGGGTTAGGGGACGCGCGCTGAAATGCTTCGTGCCACCGGACGTCGAGCGTTTTGCCATCGCCGCCCAATGCAGGCTGGGCAAGCAGGACGTCGGCGCCTGGCTTGTGTCCAACGGCTGGGCCACGGCGCTGCCGAGTGGCATCTATGGCAAAGCGCAAGTGACTGCTCAGGGCGCGGGGATGGGCATTTTCGGTCCGCCACAATAGGCTGCGAGAATCAAAGGACCGGAGCAGCGTTCGCCGAGGCCGCCGTTGATTGTTCAGCGGCCGTCGGCATTCCATTGATTAACCTTTACGGCGCAAATTTCCGGTGCAAGCCGGTTGCTTGAACAGTATCGGGTCTCATAGTTCAAATTGTATGCTTCTCGGAAACTGAAAATGCTGTACGCCGGCTCTATGCTGGCTGATCTGACAGGAGATTAGCCAATGGCACAAACCACAGCGACCGCCTCCGCGCAGGCATGGAGAAGCGCCGCATGGCTGACCTTTCTAGGAACAGCCGGGAGCCTCGGTCTTTCTCTGGGTTTCAACTATCTGCTCTTGTTCAGCGACGCGTTCACGCCGTTCGGGCGCAGCATGATGACAGCCGTGCTGCTGCCCGTGGTCATTGGTCTGCCGCTTTTCGTACTAATCGGCTGGCAGCAGATCCAAATCCGCAGCTGCCGTCAGGAACTCAACAGGTCCGGAACCTATGACAGGTTGACAGGCTGTCTGAACGGGCCGGTCTTCACGTCGATGGTCGAAAGAAGAGCAACAAGGCCATCGGCGCCGGGACCACGCTCGGGCGCCTTCCTGGTCATTCATTCGGAACATCTACGGTCCATCAATCTGCGCTTTGGCCTTGAATGGGGCGACGAGGCTTTGCGGCTCATAGCCATAACCATACAATCATCAGTACGCGCGGATGATCTGGTTGGACGCATAGGGACTTCCATGTTC
>NZ_JBFULQ010001034.1:0-1153 GCF_054049815.1 Mesorhizobium sp. P5_C1
GTGCTGACCTTCAAGCCGGTCGTTGAGGATGCCTGGCAGAGCGACCTTGAGTTGCACGTCGATTTCGACGGCTGGCAGTACCTTTCGCGCAAATCCGGGCGCGATCCCAGCCAGGTCGACCGCGACAAGCCGGTGGTTTATTTCGGCTCGTTCCAGGACCTTCTCGGGCGCGACAAGGCTGGCAACATCAAGGCCCGTCACGAATGGCTCCACACGACCAAGTGGGATTTGGTGGTGTTCGATGAATACCATTTCGGCGCATGGCGGGAGACAGCGAAGGAGCTTTTCGAGGGCGAGGATGCGGCGGTCGCCAAGGAGGAAACCAGTTCGGAATATACGGCCGATTTGGAAGTTTTGAACGAAGACCTTGGCGTGCTTTCGGAGAGCGAGGCGGAGTTCCTGCCCATCACCACGCGCGCTTATCTCTATCTCTCCGGCACCCCCTTCAAGGCGCTGGCGACCGGCGAGTTCATCGAGGAACAGATATTCAACTGGACCTATACCGACGAGCAGCGCACCAAGCAGGATTTCGCCGCCCAGAATCCGGGCAAGCGTAACCCATACGGTGCGCTGCCGCAGATGCGTTTGCTCACGTACCAGATGCCGGACGAGCTGCTGGCGATCGCCAGCGCTGGGGAGTTTGACGAGTTTGATCTGAACACCTTTTTCGCCGCCACCGGCACGGGCAGCGCGGCTGCGTTCAAGCACAAAACCGATGTTCAAAAATGGCTCGACATCATCCGGGGCGGTTATGCGCCGCAAACTGTCGAAAGCCTGAAATTGGGAACGCGGCCGCCGTTTCCGTATTCGGACGTGCGATTGCTGCCGTATCTCCAACATTCGTTCTGGTTCCTGCCCAACGTCGCCGCCTGTCATGCGATGGCAAACCTGTTGGCTGAGCGGCACAACACCTTCTGGCACGGTTACACGGTTGTCGTTGCAGCAGGCACATCGGCGGGGATCGGCCTCGATGCCTTGCCCCCGGTTCGGCAGGCCGTCGGTAGCGGCTTCGACTCGAAAACGATCACGCTTTCCTGCGGCAAGCTCACGACAGGTGTGACGGTGGCGCAGTGGTCGTCGATCCTGATGCTGCGCAACCTCAAATCCCCGGAAACCTATTTCCAGGCCGCGTTCCGGGTGCAGTCGCCGTGGT
>NZ_JBFULQ010001035.1:0-1149 GCF_054049815.1 Mesorhizobium sp. P5_C1
CTCCTAAGGTTGTCTGCAATTCATGCAGGGTGCCCGTTGGCAGCGTCAGTGAGCCGCAAGGGTCCGACCTCCTATCTTGCCCCAATTGCCAGGTTTCCGACACATACGACAACGTYATGCTTGAACTTGGCCRGCGSWCYGCGGACGCACTTTCGCGCGCGCTCTACCGACCTGTTCCATCGAGGGTCTATCGTTTCGCCCTTCTCGATCAGAGCGTGATCTCCAAGCCGATACGCTCAACCCTACCGGACAGGCGGAAGAGGCGTCGCGTACGCAAGCCTCGCCCCGCGCAAGGGGCGTGCTTGCGCCGGATAACCTGCCGTACTCCGCCGGAGCCGCCGCGACGCGTTCAATCAATGCCCGGTGTTGGATAACGGCCAAACGCGCCTTCGCTCTTAGGCGAGCCTCATGGCCGTCGAAGACATCGTCGCCAACATTGGAGCTTTGCTGAGCGAAGGACTGGCGAACCTCAAGGCTGGGATTGCGGCACTTGAAGCAATCAGGGCGAACGCCGGACAGCCCGACCGCAACTGAGCCTGCGCATACTTGCGCATCCCAGGCCGCTGGCTCACGGTGGCGGGCTTTTTTTCGTTCGGGTTTCGCCAATTCAGCGTGTGGCTGGCGAGAGTGCAGACGCCGAGCGTACGCTTGCGCTGGAGAAAACCACGAAGGCGAAAAGCAGCACCGCTGCAGCCACGATCAGCGAGCCGACGGCAACGACCGGTTCGATTGCCGTATAGCCTCCATGCAGCATCAGATACAAAGCGGGAAGCATGATCATAAGCCCGACGTTATATARGCCGTAGTGGATCATCGCGATTTTCCGCTCGGCCTTTGCCGGGTTAAGGGCGTAGTARCCRCCGAAGATTGCACTTGTAACCCATCCSAGAAGATTGATGTGCGCATGCGCCGGAAAGGCACTGTGGTCGCCCGAAATCGCCATCTGCAAGCCGGCGCCAATCCCCAGGATGAGCCACACGACTGCCGTCTTAAAGAAGAGATCCGAAACCTTAGGCATGACACTTCCTCCCCGTAATGCCGATTTCAACGGGGGGATATTARGGTTCCCTAAAAAAGCAATGCAATCAAAAYSAAAGASCATCCACAGGCCCCCATCGCGCCTTACAGTGGAGCGCCGTTAACTGGCGG
>NZ_JBFULQ010001036.1:0-1148 GCF_054049815.1 Mesorhizobium sp. P5_C1
TAGTAGGTCTGCTCCGATATGCCGGCCTGGCCGACCGCAATCTTGCTGGTCGCGCCGGCAGCGATCGATTTCTCGATCTGGGCAAGCTTCTGGGCGCGTTCCTTCTCGGAATATGTCTTGCGGGCGGTCTTCGCTGCCACGGGAGCTTCTGCGGCCGCAGGCGCAGGTTTCGCTCCGTTCTTGCGGGCCGGCTTTATGAGCTCTGCCTTCGATTTCTGTGCTCGCGGAACTTTCTTCTTCGATTCAGGCACTTCCACTTTGGCTGGCGCTACTGTCGTCTGAACAGTCTGAGCGTCCTGAAAATCGGCCATCATATACTCCGCTTGTGGTTTATCCCCTTCTTCAGCATCAAGGGGTCTTATACTGAAGTCAATGACCTGGGAATTTGGGAGCGGAGCAGCATAGCCCGGCTGCGTCATCTCCGTGGCAATCTTGGACAGGTCGAGATCGCCCCAGATCGAATGGCTTGGCTTCTGCTTACCGCGCCTCTGTTTCATTTCCACGATGAATGGCCGGATCTGGCGCTTCATAGTCTGTTCCTTGATGTGAGCATGACTTGCAAGTCAAGTCGCTGTTCGTGTTAGCGAGTATCCGACCTATCTTATCGCTCTCGTCGTGCTTTATCGGAGAAACCCCGCAACGAGCAAGCGGTGTGTCATGGGCCTTGCGCAGCCGGTTCAATCAACGGGAGGGCGAACATCCCTACTGAGAGGTGATGGGCTGATCTTCAGAGCTGCATCAACACCGATGCTCAGGCGTCCAGCCGGCGGAGTGCGATGACTGTGCACAATCCGGCTGGAGCGATTGCAATCCCTATTTTCTTGGGAACTAATCTTCTTATGGCGGCGGAAGAGCTGGACGCGCTTGTTTTCGGGATGGCGGTCGACAGCGTTCGTGCGCTTTCTGTTCCTTTCGCGGAAAAAGTCGCGGAAGTCGCCCACAGAAGCCAGGGCGTGCTGCTTTTCAATTTGCGCATCGATGGCGACATGGAACTTCAGCGCGTCGCCGCCATCCGGTATCCAAGCAACCAGACAGGGGTTCTGGTGCTGGATAAGCAGGGCTTGTTGACCAGCCATTGCATGGTCAATGGCACTTTCTCCAGCTTTATCGCTCCGTTGGAGGACTGGAACACGCTGCCGCTGGCAACG
>NZ_JBFULQ010001037.1:0-1147 GCF_054049815.1 Mesorhizobium sp. P5_C1
GGCCCGACCCGAAGAAGACACCTGTCCGTCGTCCCGACAGTGAAGCGTCGCCAGAGCCTAGACACGTCGATCCGCCACCACGGGACGTGGAAGAGGCGCCGGTGCCAAATCCAAACGGCGATAAGAATTCCTGATCGCAGGGGCGCGCCGAAGGGCCTTCTGCTTCACGGCGGCGGGCTTTTCACTTGCCCATCGACGGCTTCTTTTGAAGCCGCAGATCTTGCAATGGTAAGCATGGTCTATCTCCACGAAAAGGAGCCACGTAATAACGCCGCGTTCCTGCCAACAGATTGGGCAGGCGTAATCGCTTCCGTACTTCGGCTTGGAGAGCAACGGGTGAACAGGCTGCGAACAAACTGCTACGCTTTTTGCAACGCAACGTTACGGTATCGTGCGGGATAGGAAGGCACGTAAGGTGCAACGTAGCCCCCCAAGACGTTGACAATAAATGACTTAATGGGATGAAACGGAAGGGGGAGGTATGCGCGTAACCGAATTTCCAGACCGGTGCCTTCAGTATGAGCGATATACAGCGGCATTAGCCGCGACCATCCCGGCCGCACTTGGAATCGCAGGAAGTGCTCATCGGCTGACCAACCGGCAAACTTGCCGCTTGATGGCCCGCAGCCTCACGGTGGCGGGCCTAGCTAATGGCCTTGATCGTCCCGCCCACAAAGCCGCCAAACAGCGCACCAATCTTCACGTATGTCGAAGGCGCAAGGTCGCTCTTCTTATTATCTGAAAGCGTTTCCACAACTGTCTTTTCATCCGGTGCGGATCTCACTTGGAGCGCTGCAATGCCTTTCGAGGTGAGCTGAACGCCTATGTAGGTGGTGCCGTGCGCCAAAGTTCGCGACACATTCATGGCTCGGATGAGGCGCTCGTCGAGCATCCACTTCAGAACGTCATCCAAGACCTTGGTGGCCTCTTTGACGTTATCCATCTGCAGTAGGTTTAGGCCGTCCCTGTACGAGTCGAAGCCTCTCGTACCGAGACCTCCTTCAAGCAGAAATTGTAAGACTCGGCCTATAGCTTCCTGATCTTTCTCCAACTTTGTCGGCACCGTTTGCTCCCGCCTTTCATGTCGCGTCCATGTCGCATGGATTGCCGATAGTCGCAGGAAACCCTTGGAAATCAACGGTAGTGG
>NZ_JBFULQ010001038.1:0-1146 GCF_054049815.1 Mesorhizobium sp. P5_C1
GCGGAAGCAGTACCGGACCGAGGGCCCCTTGCCCACTTTCAGGGACCACGATCCTAGTCAGCCCCGTCAAGTGCGCGGCGATCGCCGTCACTGCGGCAAACTTGAACCCGCGCGAGCGCACGTTGCTTTCTCGGGACGAGGGGACATCGACGCGGAACGGCATCTGATCGAACGGCTCATCTCCCTTCTTCAAGGAATGGCGGTGCTTGGTCACCCGTACGCACACGGCGGTGTTTCCGTTGCCACACATCTTAGCGACACAGCGGGAATCCAGACCGTCGCTATAAGCGATCACGAAGCTTCTTTCAGTTCCGAAGGGAAGTGACCGCTGGCGCGCTCCCGAGTCACTTCGGCTTTGCCTCGGAACAAAGTTGAAATGCCAGTCATCACCCGTGAGGTGCCTAAGAACCGCCCGAAGACGTTCCTGCACCTCTTGTCGTTGCCACGTCGCAAGCTCAGTAACCGGCACAGTGATCTTGAAATCACGCGCCCACCGGCTGATCCGCCGAGCGGTGCGCCGATCGGCATATTCAACTGCGGCGCTCACCACCAAAAGGTCGTGGTGAATCGGCTTCCAGCCCTCGTAATGGTAAGTGTCCAGGATATCGGGATCGAAGACAATTTCCTTACCGATTTCGGCGATAGCATCCGGCTTAGGATGACCCCGATTGCCTTTCTGACCCGGCTCAGCGACATACAGCATCAGACCGTAACGCTCGGGATTGGTCAAATCGGTATTCACAAGCTAACCATCCCGTCATCAACACCGTCACATCTGCCCAAATCCATCTCTAAGGCGTCTCTCTTGCCGGCCATTAGGGCGTCACGGACTTTCTCCGTCTCGATCGTATCAAAGGACGTGTTGATCTTCTTCTGAGCCCGCTTGTATGCATCTTGCGTCATTTCACCCATTTCGCGCGCACGAATACCCTCTTCCTGGAAGCGATTTCGGGCCTCACCAATCTGATTCTTGATGGCGGCGTCGAGCGCTGGCGCGACGGAGTCAGCTAAGGACGTATCATTGGCGATTCGAAACAAAAGCTCTTTCTGGAATGCATCGAGAAATGGCGTCTTTTCGCATCTGTCGAAAATAGTCTCGACCGATCCAAGCGGATCGAGTTCTAACTGGCCTCGACCCAAGTGTGC
>NZ_JBFULQ010001039.1:0-1145 GCF_054049815.1 Mesorhizobium sp. P5_C1
TCCTTGTCCATGTGCTGTACGGACCCACGATCGAGTGGCAGATGGTGATCGGGGTCTCAGCCGCCGGCTGGTTGCTTGGTTTTGTTGTGCCTGGGGCTCCCGGCGGTTTGGGTGTGAGGGAAGCGGTTTTCATCGCGGGCCTTTCCTCGATTGGCATACCCGCGGCCGCGGCCACCGCCGTTGCGGTTACGCATCGAATTATCACCCTTCTGGGCGATGTTCTGTTGTCGGCTGGCGAGTTTGGCTATCGAAAATGGACCGCAGAACCAGATTAGCGCATGGCATTGCGCGTGGCTGCCCGAATGCGACACCTCAAATCCAATTCCACCGCAGAGGTGCTCTATACCTGTTCAAATGAGGTTGACGCTGATAACGAACAGCCTGGTTAATGGAACACGGAATGCTGCTTGAATGTCCAAGACATGTATGGTTACCGGTGGAGCCGGATTCATTGGATGCGCGTTGTCCACCAAATTGGCAGATCGCTTCGATCGCGTAGTTGTCATCGACAGTTTGCATCCGCAGATTCACGCTGAGCGAAAGCGCCCTGCCGAACTTGATCCTCGCGTTGAGCTCATGGTTGCGGATGTGACGGAGGCTTCCACCTGGGCGCAGGCATTGGAAACCACCCGACCTGAAGTTGTCGTGCATCTGGCGGCTGAAACGGGCACGGGACAGTCGCTCACAGAGGCTTCTCGCCACGCGATAGCAAATGTCCTCGGCACAACCCGCATGTTGGATGCCTTCGCCACGGTATCGCATGTTCCCGAGCGCTTTGTCCTGGCTTCGAGCCGCGCCGTCTACGGAGAAGGGGCATGGCGGTCCAGAAGGCCAGGAGAGGTAACCTATCCGGGTCAGCGATCGAAGCAGCAGCTTGAACGCGCGGAGTGGGATTTCCCTGGGCTCGAGCCTCTGCCGATGGACGCGGAAAAAACGATACCGAACCCAACCAGCATCTACGGAGCCACCAAACTAACCCAGGAACAGATATTGCGAGCTTGGGCTCTTTCGTTCGGGACAACCGTCAACGTGCTCCGCCTCCAGAACGTATACGGTCCTGGCCAGTCCTTGACGAACAGCTACACAGGAATTGTGTCGTTGTTCATGAGGATGGCCAAGGAAGGCAAGAGCATCCCGATCTACGA
>NZ_JBFULQ010001040.1:0-1143 GCF_054049815.1 Mesorhizobium sp. P5_C1
GTGCTGCAGCGTAAGCGCGGTTGCCGTCCAGCAATCCTGCCGTGTAGACACACAGCCCGATCCATGCGGCGAACGCGGCGAGCATGATTCCGCCGCTTTGGGCGAAGAGCCCGACGATGGCGACCGACGCCATGACGCCGAGCACGGTCGCGATCAGCCGGAAGGCGGCCTTTTCCATACCTTGGCCGCGAGTGGGGAGTGCCAGAACGGTGACTGTCAGCGCCGCCGTAGATGGCGACTGCAGCTCGAGCCAAAAGCTCGTATAGAGGGCCGCGACGATGGCCACCCAGATCCTGAGCGCGAACGCCCAGGACGCAGGAGGAAATCCTGCGACGATGGTCGGATGTCGCACGACAGCAATACTCATCGCACTCCTGCAAGGTGGCTCAAGCTGGTATGCCTGTTGCTCCGAATCCGATGGCTCAGCTGGCCTGCATTACGCGGCACACCTTGCAGCAAGGCCTTTAACAGCCAAGGCTCTGAAAACTGTCGCTACCGTATTGGCTGTGCGTGCGACCATTGATGTGGATATTGCCGTATAGGTCTCGAGGCGGCCATTGTTCTACTGGATACGCAGCCCAGACGAATGGATATCCGGACCATACGTTGGTGTGAATGTTTGAGGTACGGTGCATTCCGGTCACCGCGGCTTGGCAAGCTTCGAGTCGGGTGCGGTGGTTGCGATGCTTTCTTCCTTGCGGCGCTGCGGCATACCGCAACGCGAAGCACGGTAAGCGCACTACGGCGGCCGAGTTGGAACCACAGGATTGCCTCGAAAAGGCCCGCGCCACAGGTGAAAAGGGCGCTGGACGAACGACCCGGGCATACCGCAGGAGGGGTGCGAGTCGACACAGTTCACAGTACACGTCGCGCCATGCCAAGCGTTTGGCCTATGGACGATGGCAGGGGCTGGAGAGTGCCTATAGCTTTTGCGGCTATCGGTCTGGCGGTCTCTCTGGCAGCAAGAGGATACCGCGGTCTGGACCACCACGAGAACGCCTGCGCTGGCTTTGGGGAAAGGAGCCTTGTCTTCGCGCTGCGCAATTTGGCAATCAGTCAAGCTTCTTGGCGGCTTGCGCACCGCCCCAGAGCGAGCCCGGATTGGCGCGGTTGGGATAAAGCTCCAACATCGCGTCGTAGAGG
>NZ_JBFULQ010001041.1:0-1138 GCF_054049815.1 Mesorhizobium sp. P5_C1
CTCCGCCATCGTTAAGCCGACGCCGCCGGAGTTCAGGATGCCGTTGGAATTCATGCCGGCGGCAATGAACAGGCCTGGCATTTCCGGCGCGGGGCCGAGGTAGGGCCGACCGTCCGGTGTGAAACTCTCGGGGCCGTTGAAAAACGTCTTGATCCCCATCTCGGCAAGCGCTGGCATGCGGGCGAAGATCGTCTCAAGCATCGGTTCGGTATGTTCCATGTCGAATGGAAGTTCGTCGAACTCGAAACCGTCTGGAATGCCCTCTGTGCCCCAAGCCTTGCCCAAGGCTTCGAAACCACCGATCAACAGCTTGCCCGCGTCCTCCTTCCAGTAGGTCCGTTCTTCGCCGACGACAAGGCAGGGCAGGGTGCGCGGGAGGCCGGCAATCGCTTCGGTGACGATGTAGAAATGCTCCGCCGCATGAAGGGGCACAGTCACCCCATGTGCCTTGGCAAAGCGGCTTGTCCACATCCCGCCGGCGAGAATGACTTTTTCGGTGGCGATCACACCCTGATCGGTTTCGACACCAATCACCCGGCCGTTCTTCGTCAGAATTCTTGTGGCCGAAGTGTTCTCAAAAATCAGCGCCCCGTTGTTGCGAGCGCCGCGGGCCATCGCCTGGGTGACGTCCAGGGGATTGACCTGACCATTGGAGGGAACGAAGAAGCCGCCTTGGACGCCCCCATAGTCTACCAGGGGCCAGATTTCTTTCAGCTCCGGGATCGAGAGTATGTGGCTTTCGATTTCCATTCGTCCGGCATGGTCATGGTTGCGCAGCAACTGGTCCATCCGGATATCCGACAATGCGAGATGCAGCGTGCCGTTCTGCTTGTAGCCCGTCGCCTGTCCCGTCTCACTTTCGAGTTCCGTAAAGAGCCGTGCGGTGTATTTCGAGAGTGCGGTCTGCGAGCCAGACTCACGCAATTGCCCGACGATTCCTGCCGCGTGCCATGTCGTCCCACTTGCAAGCTGTTTACGCTCCAAAAGCACCGCACCCGCCATTCCGCGTTTCGCAAGATGGTAGAGGGACGATATGCCGATGATGCCGCCGCCGATGACGACTGCAGGAGCCCGTTCCGGGAGTGACCTTGGGGATCTGTTTTCGGTCATCAGAGTTGAATCCACGCTGTCTTGAGAT
>NZ_JBFULQ010001042.1:0-1137 GCF_054049815.1 Mesorhizobium sp. P5_C1
GATGCCGCGTCGTACGCCGCCGCGTGCCACAACCCGAAATTCCAGCCCAAAATCCTCAGCCGTGACAGGAGGCAGCAGCCGCTCGCGATCGGGAAGAGGAGAGCTGGCGCTACCGCTCACTCATCGCCTCCTGACGTGCCTTGTTGATCGGCTTCAAGAGGTAATTCAGGATCGTCTTGCGCCCGGTCTTGATGTCGACGGAACAGATCATGCCCGGGATGATCGAATAGGCCTTGCCGTCTCTCTCGAGTGTCGATTTGTCCGTCGACACGCGCACTTGGTAATAGGGTTCGCCTGTCTTCTGGTCGACCAGGCTGTCGGCTGTGATGTTGGAGACCTTGCCTTCGATGCCACCAAAGATCGAGAAATCGTAGGCGGTGACCTTGATGAGCGCGTCCTGGTCCGGCCGGATGAAGGCGACATCTCGCGGTGAAACCCGGGCCTCGACCAGAAGGGTCTCGGAGGTCGGGACGATGCCGGCCACGACCGCTCCAGGCTGGACGAAGGCGCCGACCGTGTTCAGCTCCAGCGTGTTGACAATCCCATCCACCGGAGACCGGATATCCGTGCGCGCGACCTTGTCGGTGGCGCCACGTATGGTCTCATCCACCACCGAGAGATCGGCCAGCGCCTCCGTCAGGTCGCTCAGGGCTTCCTGCTGCAACTGCAGACCTAGCTCGTCGACCTGAAGCTGGGCTTCCGTGATAGCCCCCTTGGTTTTCTTGATGGTTTCACCGGCGAGGTTCAASTGCCCTTGCAGTTCGGTATGCTCACGCTCGACGCGGATCTGCTCGGTCCTCGCCATCAGCCCCTTCTTGACCATGGAATCGACCAGCTCCTTTTCCTGGTCGCTAACAGCCAGGTTCTTGGTGAGACGATCGAGATTGGCGGTGGCTTCGTCCAATTCATTCTGGCGCTGATCGAGGCGCGACTTGAGAACCGACAGCTTGACTTCGAAGTTTTCGCGGCGCGCGACGAGCAGCTTCTGCTCGTTTTCGCAGATTTCCGGCGCTGCCTTCTGGATCTCGGGCGGACAGGGAAATGCGCCTTCGAGATTGCCGCTCTGCTCGAACTGGAGCCGCGCAATGCGCGCCTGCAGGGCTCGCGCCTTGGCCTGCTGCTCACCAAGGCTGGAGG
>NZ_JBFULQ010001043.1:0-1136 GCF_054049815.1 Mesorhizobium sp. P5_C1
CTGCAAACCTTGGAAAAACCGCCTTTAGCGCCTATATCTAGACAATATCAGAGGCGCGATTCGGTGCCGATTTTCAGCACCGTGCAAGCGGCATCCAGACAACAGGTTTTCATGAGCGATCAGATCGACAACAACAACGGCGCTGAAGCCGAATACGGCGCCGATTCCATCAAGGTTTTGAAGGGGTTGGATGCTGTCCGCAAACGCCCCGGCATGTATATCGGCGACACCGACGACGGTTCCGGCCTGCATCACATGGTCTACGAGGTGGTCGACAACGCTATCGACGAGGCCCTGGCCGGTCATGCCGACCTCGTCACGGTGACGCTCAACCCCGATGGTTCGGTCACCGTGATCGACAATGGCCGCGGCATTCCGACCGATATCCACACCGGCGAAGGCATTTCCGCGGCCGAAGTGATCATGACGCAGCTGCATGCCGGCGGCAAGTTCGACCAGAATTCCTACAAGGTGTCGGGCGGACTGCATGGCGTCGGCGTCTCGGTGGTCAACGCGCTTTCGGCATGGCTGAAATTGAAGATCCGCCGCAACGGCCAGATCTTCGAGATGAGCTTCACGCACGGCAATGCCGACGCGCCGCTGAAGGCGACCGGCACCTACGAGCAGCACAAGGTTGCCGGCACCTACGAAGGGCGCAGCGGCAGCGAGATCACCTTCTTCCCGTCGGCCGAAACCTTCACCATGGTCGAATTCGACTTCGGCACGCTGGAACACCGGCTGCGCGAACTCGCCTTCCTCAATTCCGGCGTGCGCATCGTTTTGACCGATGCCCGCCATGCCGACATCGTGCGCCACGAGCTGCATTATGATGGCGGGCTGGAAGAGTTCGTCAAATATCTCGACCGCGTCAAGAAACCGCTGATCGACAAGCCGGTCGCCATCAAGGCCGAGCGCGACGGCATCACCGTCGAAGTGGCGATGTGGTGGAACGACAGCTACCACGAGAACGTGCTGGCCTTCACCAACAACATCCCGCAACGCGACGGCGGCACCCATCTGGCCGGTTTCCGCGGTGCGCTGACCCGTCAGATCACCGGCTATGGCGACTCCTCGGGCCTGACCAAGAAGGAAAAGGTCTCGCTGATCGGCGACGACTGCCGCGAGGGCCTGACAGC
>NZ_JBFULQ010001044.1:0-1135 GCF_054049815.1 Mesorhizobium sp. P5_C1
TCCTCCCAGTTCGCGACCTTCCACTCCTTGGCTCGATGCAAAAATTAAACTACCGATGCATCGCGCGAGTCCAGCAATTGGAAATTGTGTAAAACGATACATTTTGCGGTCGCGCCAACATCTCGTTGTGGCCGTCCGCCGGCCACTCCCGCTTTCGCTTCGTTCGCAGTCTCCCCGGCTTGCCAGCGCAATCGAGATCAGGGTGCGCCAGCGCCGGGATCATTGCGCTCGAACTCCCGCTCCATGACGATGTCGTGGCTRCATTTTCGCCGTCATCCGCCGGGAAGCCGGTCGGTTTTTTGCGCGAAGCCCGTACACCGCGAGAGCGGGCCTTTAGGGCCGGCGAAACAAGGACTTCAGTCTTAATTGTGCGACCTCTAATATAATATAGACTTATCAGCGCGGGGGATTTTCCGCTATTACAGTGGCCGGTGCGGCGCGCTTCACYCAAGCATCCACCGCACCGGCCATTTCCGAAGGCCGGAAGGATGACTGACAAGCCGGTGCCGACCTATGTTGTGAGCGTGTTCGAGAAACCTCACTGGCGCACAGTCCTGTCAACGAAGGACAAGGAGAAGGCCTTCGCTTTGGCCAAGGAAATCGGGGACAAGGTGCGAATTGAAGAGATTGCGCCGAAGGTCAAGAAGGGACGCTGACGGTCTACCCAAGGCCATCCTGATGGAAGCCCGAAACCCGATCGATGAAAAGCCCGCCACGGGAGCGACCCGCGGCGGGCTTTCGGAGTGGCTACATCCCTAAGGAATCGACCGCTTGTAGTTGTATTGTGTACTGCATGATCGCGTTAGCCTATGGTGTGATCGCGGAAGCCTTGGGCTTAAGCGTTCCCGCGTCCAATGTCGCGCGGACCTGCCGATAGTGTTTGGAAACCTTGGAAATCACCGTTAGCCGCTAGCAACGTGACGTGGCGTGATCCCGCGAGCGGGCGCTGCAGCAAGGTCGCCGGGCTGCCCTTCAGGCTGTCGCCGACCTATTCGTGCCATCCACCAGGGCGACGTGATGAAGCCGCTCGAGGAAATAATCGGTCTCAACGGTCGGCTTCAGCAACCGCTTGACGCGCTCCGGACCGCGCCTGCGTCCCGCTAGGAGAAACAGTGCCTCTTACGTGGAGTGAACC
>NZ_JBFULQ010001045.1:0-1131 GCF_054049815.1 Mesorhizobium sp. P5_C1
TCATTGATGATGCCGCTCTGCATCCAGCTCTGGGGCAGGGGCGCACCTGCCGGCAGATGCACCGGCCTCAACTTTCCCTCAACGAAGAGATTGTCGATGTAAACGCGGATATCATGATGGCCGAAGGGAAGGTTATCGGGGCCAGAATATATACCGCCATATTCCGCCCCTTCTTCGTGGAGGCCGGAACCATCGTGGCCGCGCAGAAAACCTGGCCAACCCTCCTGAAGGAAAGCATAGAAGGTGGCGTCATCCGAAATGATCGCCTCAAGCGGCCAGCCACTGAACGCGCCTGGCACCTTAAGCACCTTGACGAGCCTGTCGCTCAGCGCAGACGGCAGGCGCATGCTCCGGTAATGCAGCCGTAGCAGCGCTCGCAGCAAGTCGGTGTCCGTGGCAATCAACTCTGCGGCGATGCCGAAGACGTGGCGCAGGATGAAGTCTTTGGTCGCGTTGTCCCCCATTCGGTCGGGTGCCGCTCTGGTTTGGGCGTCGAAGACCTCGTCCAAAAGGCCACGATCAAGCGATTGCAGGACCCGATAACTGAGGTGAGGAAATAAGCTTCCTAAATCGAAAGCCAACCTTCGACCAGCGCGCAACAAGTCGTAAGGAAGCGAATCAGCGGAGGAGTCTGTCAGGCGCAAGACGACAACAAGATCCGTGCGCTCTCCGCGATCCCAGACCGACCGATACTGTGATTCACACGCGTAGCGGAACTCGATCGAATCTGTAAATTCGACCAGATCGAAACCCTTTTGCCGCAATTCGACTGCGAGGCGCTCTTCTGTCAGAAGCGCGTCCGGATCAGCAACGATCGTGAGCCGGCTGACGTGCGGTACGAAATGCGCCAGGATGGCATCGCGCCAGTTCGTCATGACGCTCTTGCCCCAATGACTCGCATCAAGAGGATCGGCCGAATGTCGGGCACAATTTGCCGTGCGTCCGCTACTTCCCTTCGCCACTCAGCGTCTTCGGCATCACACCGTTTCAGACGGTGCTGGCGCACTTCGGCGAGTCCGACCCGCTCGATAGCCCGGCGCCGGGCTATCATGGCCGTGGTGCCGCGCTCTACCTCCCGATCGATCGCGTCGAGGTGTTCCTGGCGCAAGGCGGAGAATGGGTGCTCGCCCG
>NZ_JBFULQ010001046.1:0-1131 GCF_054049815.1 Mesorhizobium sp. P5_C1
CGGTTCATCACCACTTTCAAGCCTGCTTCCTCCGCCAACTGGGCGGCAGCGTCATCGCGCACGCCAATCTGACCCCACAGAACCTTGGCATTGATGGCGATCGCTTCCTCAGCAACGTCCAACAGATCTTCGGAACGGCGAAAAACCTCGACCATATCGACAGGCCGGTCGATGGCCGCCAGCGACGGGTACACCTTGAGCCCTCGGATTTCATCCAGACCGGGACTGGGGTTGACGGGGATCATATCGTAGCCGATCTCGTGCAGCACCCGCAGTACACCATAGGAGAACTTGGTCTTGTCGGGGCTGGCCCCCACCATCGCGATGGTTTTCACCGATTTCAGAATTCCTTGCAGATAAGCCTCCGGATAGGGCTCATCATGGTTCATATGGGTCATTTCTGTTCGTCCAACGGGGTCGCAATATCGGCTTTCAATTCATGAGCGGCCAGGGGGTCAAGGAAGGGGTTGCGGTAGAGTTTGTCGTGACTTTCAACGCCGACCTCCAGCGTGCAGTCGCTCAAAGGGCGGGCGACGCAGAGGATTATATAGCCATTGTTGATCTGGCGGTTGTTCAACGCCCGCTGCGCTTGCTGATTGACTTTGCCGCTGATTATTTTGGCCGCACAGCTTATGCAGCCGCCATACTGGCACCCGTAGGGCAAATCCACGCCCTGCTCGCGCAAGCTTTGCAAGAGGGGCTTGCGGTGATCGACATCGAAGGCCGCACCGCCTTGATTGGCGAGAGTGATGGTGAAGCTGGTCATACCCAGATGTCACTCGTGCAATCACCGCCGGGATAACGGGTTTCGTGGCAGCGGCTTGGTCCATTTGGTTCCTTGCCAAAATCGACAACAAATCGCGGATCGATTTCCATGCCGCCGTTTTCCGTATCGCAATTGACCATCAGCATGCATCCGCCGTTGGTGCGAATTTCCGGATAGAACTGATTGTCCCAGGTGGAGAAAAGTGAGGTCGTCACATACAGGCGCTTGCCGTCGAGGCTGAGCTGTATCATCTGAGGCCCGCCAGTCACTTTCACGCCATTGACCTCAGGCGCACGGCCGAGAAGTCCGCCCATCCACACTTGTCCAGTAAGCTTGGCATTGTGAGGGTCCGAGATGTCGTACTG
>NZ_JBFULQ010001047.1:0-1130 GCF_054049815.1 Mesorhizobium sp. P5_C1
CTGATGTGGCCAGCCTTCAGCGTTTTGAGTTTCTGGGCTACGTGCGCGAGATGCTCGAGGCCTATATACGATTTCTGGACTTCTTCGAAAAACGCCAAGGCATGTGCCGTTGGGACTAACCGCCCCTTGGTCCTTTTAAACAAACTCAATCCAACAACTGACTCAAGCCTCTGCAGGGATCTGCTCAGCGCAGGCTGCGACGTATGAAGCATCTCGGCCGCACCGGTGACTGTTCCCACCATCATAATGGCCCGAAAGGTTTCAATCAGCCTGGCGTTCAATCCACTGTTGCTCACTCTCGGTTTCCCAATTCGAGTACCTGGTCCTTCCCCATATCATAATCGCATAGCCTGCAAATCAGAAGGCATTTTGAGCGCATCGAGCACGCGGTTATTTTCTGCCGGCAACTTCAAGAGGCCATCATGTTTGATTTTTACAGCGACTGCCGGACACTCCCATCAAGGGAGATGCTGGAAACCGTTTTGACTGCGCGCGTCGGAGACGAGCAGCGCAAAGAAGACCCCACCACCTCTGCACTGTTGGCGAAAGTAGCGGACCTGCTCGGCAAACAGGACGCGATCTTCATGACTTCCGGCACCATGTGCAACGAAGTTGCGCTCTATGCCATGTGTCCTCGCGGCGACATCTTGATCGCAGAGCGCGGCTCTCATGTTTTGACTTTCGAAGCTGGCGGTCCGGCAGCTCTCGCCAACGCACAAGTCTATCCTGTGGACGGGGTACGGGGCATGTTCACCGCCGAACAGGTCGAACTGGCAAATTCTATAACCGGCAAGAGCGGTCATCACTATGCGACAGGCGCGGTACTTTGGGTCGAGCAAACGACCAATCTCGGCGGCGGCGCAGTGTGGCCGCTGGATCAACTCAAGGCCGTGACCGATCTCGGACGCTCCATCGGGCTCAAGACCTATATGGACGGAGCGCGACTGTTCAACGCCTCAGTCAGATCAGGCCTGCCACCCGCGGCTTACGCTGACTGCGTTGATGCCGTGGGGATCGACTTCACCAAGGGGCTCGGCTGTCCATTTGGAGCCGTTTTGGCGGGCTCTCACGAATTCATAGAAAGGTGTTGGAAGGTTCGGCAGATGTTTGGAGGCGRCATGCGCCAAAGC
>NZ_JBFULQ010001048.1:0-1122 GCF_054049815.1 Mesorhizobium sp. P5_C1
TGCAGATGCAGCATGCAGATGCAGCAGGTGCTGGTCAATCTGGTCCGCAACGGGATCGAGGCAATGAAGTCGACAACCGACGTGTCGAAATCACTGAAGTTTGGATCACGTCGCTATGGGGAGAACGCGATCCTGGTCGACGTCCGCGACAACGGCGACGGAATTGCCGAACCAGAACGAATTTTCGAACCGTTCTTCACCACGAAGGCGGAGGGGATGGGCATGGGCCTGGCAATCTGTCGCTCGATACTGGAATCACACGACGGCCGGCTTTGGGCAGAGAGCATCGAGCCAAGGGGAACGGTGTTCTCGTTTACGCTGCCGATCCAATCGGGCGATGCGGCATGACCCAGGACGACTGTATCATTTTCATCGTTGATGACGACAAGCGCATATGGACCTTGCTGTGCGACCTTCTGGCGGCAAGAGGCCTGGCTTCCGTTGCCTTCAACTCGATTGCCGAATATCTAGCTTTTCCTCGGCCGGACCTGCCCGGTTGCCTGATCCTCGATGTCGAACTGCCGGACATCAACGGGCTGGAATTCCAGAAACAGACCGGCCACGAGCAACATCCGCCTATCGTCTTCATCACCGGACACGGCGACATTCCATCTTCTGTACGCGCCATCCAGCGCGGCGCCGTGGACTTCCTCACCAAACCGTTCAGCGAAACCGAGTTGATGAAGTCCATCCACACGGCGATCGATCGGGATTGCGGCGTCCGCCTGGAGCGGGCCGAGCTTGTGGCGCTACAGCGCCGCCTTTCCTCCTTGACCTCCCGCGAACGCCAGGTTCTGCCGCTGGTCGTCAGCGGTCTGCTCAACAAGCAGGCGGCTGCCGAACTTGGGATCAGTGAGGTGACGCTGCAAATCCACCGCGGCAAGATCATGCACAAGATGCAGGCAGCATCGCTGGCCGATCTCGTGAGGATCGCCCAAAGGCTGCAAGTACCAGTAACTCATTCTCGGCGCGCAGGAATATCTTCGAAATGAAAACTGTACGGAAATCAACGATCGCGGTTGTCGATGACGACGTTCGGGTCCTCGAGTCGATCGAGGATCTCCTGGAGTCGGCGGGGCACTCGGTGCGTCTGTTCTCATCCCCTCAGTCTTTCCTCGAACG
>NZ_JBFULQ010001049.1:0-1120 GCF_054049815.1 Mesorhizobium sp. P5_C1
GATCCCAACATGGCCGAGTTCTACACATCCGGCCGCACCTCGAACGAGGCAGCGTTCCTCTACCAGCTCTTCGTGCGAGAGTTCGGCACCAACAATTTCCCCGATTGCTCGAACATGTGCCACGAGGCTACCAGCGTCGGCCTGCCGCACTCGCTCGGCGTCGGCAAGGGTACCTGCCTGCTTTCCGATTTTGACAAGACGGACTGCATCTTCATCTTCGGACAAAATCCGGGCACCAACAGCCCTCGCATGATGACGAGCCTGCGCAACGCCTCGCGGCGCGGCGCAACCATCATGTCCTTCAATCCGTTCCGCGAGCGCGCCCTGGAGCGCTTCCAGTCGCCCCAAAGCCCGGTCGAAATGGCAACGCTTACGTCGACACCGATCAGCGCCAAGCTCTATCAGGTGCGTGTCGGCGGCGACGTCGCGGTCGTCAAGGGGCTCATGAAAGTTCTCATGGAAGCAGACGATGCGGCGCGGGCGGGCGAATTGCCGGYGATCCTCGACTGGGATTTCATCAAGGGCCATACGACGGGTATCGAGGCTCTCGCCGCCGACCTGCGGGCGACGCGATGGGACGACATCGTGTCTCAGTCAGGGCTCGCTCGCGAGGACATCGAATACGCCGCTCGCGCCTATATGAAGGTCGAACGAGCGATCATTGTCTATGGCATGGGCATCACGCAGCACCGTCGGGGAGCACAAAACGTGCAGCAGCTGGCCAATCTCGCGCTGCTGCGCGGTCATATCGGCCGCGAGGGCGCCGGACTTTGCCCGGTACGCGGTCATTCCAACGTCCAGGGCGATCGCACGGTCGGCATCACCGAAACGCCGACAAAGGAATTTCTCGATCGGCTTGAGCACCGCTTCGGCTTCAAGCCACCGTCCGAACATGGCCACAACGTCGTGACCGCGCTGGAGGCCATGAAAGACGGCAAGGTGAAAGTGTTCTTCGCCGTCGGCGGCAACTTCGTGTCAGCCATCCCGGACTGGGAGGTGACCCGCGCTGCCTTGCGCAAGCTCGACCTGACGGTCCAAGTGTCAACCAAGCTCAATCGCAGCCATCTGGTACACGGGCGCGACGCGCTGATCCTGCCTTGCCTCGGGCGCACCGAAATAG
>NZ_JBFULQ010001050.1:0-1118 GCF_054049815.1 Mesorhizobium sp. P5_C1
CTATTGTCCAGTCGGACATGTTGGACGCAAATCTTACAGCAAATGCAAAAACGTCAGGCAGGCGACTTCGCGGACGAGCTCAGGTCGGCGTCGGCCTGCTCTGACAGAATTCCCAAGCGTTCGGCGAGCGAGACGAGGTCGGTAATCGTCCGGGCGCCCAGTTTTTCGAATATCCTGTGCCGATGTGCTTTTATCGTCCGTTCGGTAATGCCGAGAGCGTAAGCCGTTTGCTTGTTCATGCGCCCCCGCACGATGAAGTCGAACACCTGGCGCTCGCGCGGTGTCAACGTTTCCAGCAGTGCGTGCGCATCTCGCATCCGTTGCTGGTGCTTGGACTCTGTATCGTGCCGCGCGATTGCGCGTCCGATGCTTTCGAGCAAGGCCTGACCCGCCACCGGCTTGGTCAGAAAGTCCTCGGCGCCGGACTTGATCGCCGTGACCGTGGTCGGAATGTCGCCGTGACCCGTGAGGAAGACGATCGGGAACGGCGAACCAATCTCGACCAGTCGCCGCTGCAGGGCAGGCCCGCTCAAGCCGGGCAGGCTGACATCGAGGAGAATGCAGCCAACTTCCGCCCCGGCGCAAACCTGCGCCAGAAACTGGTCTGCGCTGGGGTATTCGGCAACCTCGTAGCCGTGCAGGCGCAGCAGCCGCGCGGTTGCATGACGGAACAGGCTATCGTCGTCTACAATATGAACTAGGCTGCCCATCGGATTCATATCGCACCGGCATTCGCGAGCAGCGTGATGTAGAACGCCGCGCCGCGATCCTGCTTAGTCAAGAGCGACAACCCCACAACCAGCGCCCAGCTCGCGTTCTCAGCATGAACTTGGTCGCTCAGGGCTTCATCGAAAGGTGCCCATGCCAAAATTGCCATTTGCCGTTATCTTAGGCAGAATTGCACTACCTAACTTTGTATTAACGTGAAAAGCATTCTTTCTTTTCGGCGGTGCGTTATCTGGTTGTAACTTGTCCCTAGGGACAATGTCTTGACGGCCACTGATCGCCGGTACAATTCCAATCTCCCCGCTCTAAGTTTAGAGCTTGCTCCCATTCGCGCGAATGTCAACGGTCGAGAGTCGATGAGCAGGTCTCTGCCTTCGTGGAGGGTCGAAATG
>NZ_JBFULQ010001051.1:0-1117 GCF_054049815.1 Mesorhizobium sp. P5_C1
AACGCAGAAGTACCGGATTCTTCTTGAAATTTCCGCATTAACTGTCGTATTTCTATTGATTTACTTGTCCAGGTACTCATGACTGCCACGCGTCTGAGATGGAATCGTATAAAAGGCACCCATAATGTAACTTCTGGTTGCTTAAGAACGCATTAACACATTCCGGCAAACTGGCGCGGCCACAGATTCCGGGTGAAGAATGGCGTCGAGATGAGGAAACCAAGTCAAGCTTCTGGTTTCGGCTGGTGTTTCGGCCGTCACGGCACAACTTTCGTGCCGCCTTACTTTGGGTGACCCAGAGAGTCTGTTGAAATAAAAATTCTCCGCGTTAGTGTCTGGGCACCAGCCGCAGGAAGGGAACCGGCGGCGCGCTCAAAGGGGTCAGACATCGGCTCCGGGGCGTCAACACTCAAAGGCGCGCCGACGGCAGCGCCGACAGGGAGAACTTCATGCTGAGAAACATGCTGAAGGCGACGGTGTTCGCCACGACGATGGCATTGGCAGCCGGCACATTCTACACGCCGGCTTTCGCCGAGACCGTCTACAACAGAGGCGCCGCCGCCGAGGCGGAGACGGTCGACCCGCACAAGACCTCGACCGTCTACGAAGCCGATATCATTCGCGACCTGTTCCAGGGACTGGTCATGCACGATCAGAAGACGAACCTCATACCGGGCGCCGCCGAAAGCTGGACCGTATCGGATGACGGCACCGTCTACACCTTCAAGCTGCGCAAGGACGGCTTGTGGTCGGATGGCAGCCCGGTGACGGCGGACGACTTCGTCTACTCCTTCCGTAGGCTGGAGGATCCGGCCACCGCCGCCGAATACGCTTCCATGCTCTATCCCGTGAAGAACGCCGAGGAAGTCAACACCAAGAAAGGCAAGCCCGAGGATTTGGGCGTCAAGGCGATCGACACCAACACCCTTGAAGTGACTCTGAAGGCGCCGACGCCCTACTTCCTGGAGATGCTGACCCACCAGGCCACCTATCCGGTCAACAAGGCCTCAATCGAAAAGCTCGGCGCCGACTGGATCAAGGCGGGCAATCTCGTTTCGAACGGCGCCTATACGCTGGCCGAGTGGATTCCCAACGACCACATGAAGCTGGTCAAGAA
>NZ_JBFULQ010001052.1:0-1114 GCF_054049815.1 Mesorhizobium sp. P5_C1
GTCGAGGGTCGTTCAGAAGGTCGGCCAGCGCGGCAGCTTGAAATGGATCCAGCGCGCGGTGAATAGAACTCCACGCGCGCTCAGCGAGCCCCTTGGTGAATTTGTTGCTACTGCAGCGTCGACGGTTTGGCTGTCACCGATAGCGAATGATGACTACGCAGAATATCGTGATCGCGATTTTCTTGATCTGGTCGGTGTTGGTGAGTTGTCCGGTCGTCTCTCGGAGTATTGGCCCCAACGCGGACCCCAGTGGGACGCGCTTGGCAGGACGAGTGCGGGAGATATTCTGCTGGTCGAGGCGAAGGCGCATATTGCCGAGTTGTGTTCGCCAGCCTCATCGGCCGGTCCGAGATCGCGCATGGTCATCGAGAAAGCGCTGGCTCAGACTATCGAATATCTCGGAGCAAGACCGCGCGCGCCATGGGTCGATGTATTTTATCAATTGGCAAACCGGCTTTCCCATTTGCACTTCCTTCGTCGCGAGGGGTGCAAAGCTTGGCTCGTGCTGGCGAATTTCGTCGGAGACCGGGATATCGGAGGACCCGAAACAAAAGCGGAGTGGGAGGCCGCGTACAAGGTCGTCCACCATATCATGGGACTTTCCGAACGACAYGCTCTCAGTCGCTATGTGGTCCACATCTATCCGCATGTGTCGGACTTGGATATTTAGCCGGCAGATTATGACTCGCGTCGAGGTAGCAGTCCAAAACCGGCCAAAGCCGGGTTTGGACATGCCATATGATGGTCAACTCTTGCGGCTGCGTGCTGCCAGCGTGCGCAGCCTCAGTGCATTCAGGCGGATGAAGCCGGCGGCGTCCTTCTGGTCGTAGGCGCCGCGGTCGTCCTCGAAGGTGACCAGTGCATCGGAATAAAGCGTCTTCTTCGACTTGCGGCCGGTGACCATGACGTTGCCCTTGTAGAGCTTGAGGCGCACCGTGCCCTCGACGTCTTCCTGGCTCTTGTCGATCATCGCCTGCAACATCAGCCGTTCGGGCGCGAACCAGAAGCCGTTGTAGATCAGCTCGGCGTAGCGCGACATGAACTCGTCCTTCAGGTGCGCGGCACCACGGTCGAGCGTGATCGATTCGATGGCGCGGTGGGCCGATATCAGGAT
>NZ_JBFULQ010001053.1:0-1113 GCF_054049815.1 Mesorhizobium sp. P5_C1
GCGCCCCTTGTTCGTAGGGTTCCAACTCGGCATAGCGATGTCGATCATCGGCGTGCTTTCCGCCGAGATCGCCTACGCCAATATCGGTCTGGGTGCGCGCCTGATCCACTATTCCGATGCCTTCAACATCAGCGCGATGTACGCAGTCATAGTTGTGATCTTTGCGGTCACGTCGCTTGTGAATTCCGGTTTTTCCCTGCTTCAGCGGCCATTCCTGCATCACGAACGCTCGCGCGAGGGTGTCACGAGCGCCAAGCAGGGCCGTTCGACCGCAGCTACGCCGTAACGGCATCCCGAGCCGACCATGACGGTATAAGAGGCAAACTGCTGATGGAAAATGGCGGCATCGGAGCATCCGTCGAAAGGCGGGAGGATCTGCGCCTCATTCGCGGCCTTGGCCGCTACACCGACGACGTGTCGACCGAATTTTCGCGGGTGCTTCATCTCGTCGTCGTCCGCTCGCCCCATGCGGCGGCGCGGATCGTTTCCATCGATGCCTCGCAGGCGCGAAGCGCGCCGGGCGTCAGGGCGGTGCTCACGCGCGAGGAGATGGCGACAGAAAATTTTCATCCCTTCCCAACGCGGGTGCGGCGCAATCAGCCCGATGGCCAGCCGAATTTCGTTCCGCCATACCTTCCCCTGGCTGACGGCTGCGCGCGCCACGTCGGTGACGCCGTTGCGGCCGTCGTCGCCGACACGCTCAACGAAGCGAAAGATGCGGCAGAGCTGATTGAAATCGAGTACGAAAGCCTGCCCTTCGTGGTCGACACCGCCGAAGCGGCGAACCCCGATGCCCCGCTCGTTTGGCCCTCACAACCGAGCAACATCTGCTTCGAGCAACGATCCGGGGACAGGTCGGCCTGCGACGCCGCCTTCGCCTCGGCGGCTCATGTCGTGTCGGAGCGTTTCGTCATCAGCCGCGTCGCCACCAACGCGCTTGAGCCGCGATCAGCCCTGGGCGCGTTCGATGGACGAACGCAGAGATTCACACTTTACGCCGGCATGCAGTCGCCTCATGCGATGCGCCGCGAGATCGCTCAGGTGTTCGGTCTGCCACCAAGCCGTTTCAGGATTGTCGCGCCGGACGTTGGCGGTGCCTTCGGCATGAAGGCC
>NZ_JBFULQ010001054.1:0-1106 GCF_054049815.1 Mesorhizobium sp. P5_C1
CACTTGTCCTCGGGGGCCTCTTCGCCGTGCCGACCGTATTTGTGCTGATCGCCGCCACCCGCATGGCTTTCGACGCTGAGACGGATCCGGCGAACCAGTAAGCCTGGCGGCCCTTGGCGCGGTCGCGATCACAAAGGGGTCGCGACCGCAGTGACGACACATTTCTGCGCCAAAGGCGGTCGAAGCAACTTTTGACGACGAACAGCGTAGGGACGCCGGTTCGGGAGATAGGGACATGGACAGACTGCAATTCGAGGTTCCGGTGCGCATAGCACCCGCGCCCGGCCTGCCGGTCGAGGAGATCTACAGCGTCGAACAGGCGCTCGATATTCTTCAGGGCTGGCCTGTGCGCCGTCAGGGCCCGATCTATCAGAAGGCGTTCAACGCCTGCTTTGGCGCCACGGTGGACGTGGTCAAGACCGAAGACGCCTGCCGGGCGTTCATGGCGTTTTGTCGTGCAAGCGGACTGATGGCCAAGGACATGATGATGCCGCGCAAGCGTGGCGGCGAGGCGAGAACGCTGCAGGCTTGAGGGCCGTCCACCGTTTTCACCTGCCCCAATTGAAATGCCGACGATCGCGTTTGAACGCACACGGCGATGCCGGGGGCGGATCTGGACGCGTCAATGCCAGCGCCGTTAAGCTTCCGTTTCCACATTCGCGGCTACGCCATTGCTTGTTCAGCAATGGTTGATTCGTTGCGTCAGTTCATGGTTCGGAAGATGTCCCCAGAAAAAGTCCGCGCATTCCCGATTGATCGTCAAACAGTGTTGGTGAGGGAAGTCGCCGCCAAACTCGACAACCTGCATGGCGATACCGCCACTTCGTTCTGGAGGGCCAAGGCGTCGGAGTTGCTCGATCTCGTTGTCGGATCCGGCAGAGACAAAATAGCGGCCAGCGATGAAGTGCGCAGATTCTTCCTTGCCGTACAGCGCGAGATGTCGGCCAGAGCGGCCGCCGGGGCGACACCGATTCTATCCGCTTGAAGTCCGGGCCATCCGGCAAGCCGGGGCACGTGTAACTCGCTGCGCAGTTGCCCTATTAGCAAATGGTAAACTATCTCCGGGCGCGAGCTTTTGCTCACCGAGCTGTCCTGTGCGCGTTGAT